>JAFMJU010000094.1 GCA_017853285.1 Gemmataceae bacterium | reverse complement strand
AGCCAGGAAAAATCGACGGAGAGGAGGGACACCGTCGGGCGCTCGTCGCGGCCGCCCACCACCACGGTTCCCTGCTCCGGAACCAGTTGCAGCACAAAGCGGGGCGTGCCGCCCCCCAGACCCAGGCCCTTGCGCTGGCCGATGGTGAAGCGTTCCAGCCCATCATGGCTGCCCAGGCGGTTGCCTTGGGTATCGACGATATCGCCGGGAATCGACTGGCCGGGCCGGAGCCGGCGGACCAGGCCCACATGGTCCTGATCGGGTACAAAGCAGATCTCGACACTATCTGGCTTGGCGAACACCGGCAGGCCCGCCTCCTGGGCGATCTCGCGGACCTCGGACTTGGGCAGTCCCCCGACCGGGAACAGGACCCTTTCCAAAACGGCGGGTTTGATGCCGTGGAGGACATAGGATTGGTCCTTGGCCGGGTCGAGGCCGCGGTGCAACTGGGCGGGGCCCTGGCCATCGGGCCGCAGGATCTGCGCGTAGTGGCCGGTGGCGATCCAGCGGCAATCCAGCCGGTCGGCCATCTCGGCGAGCCGCCCGAACTTGAGCCAGTTGTTGCAGGCCACGCAGGGATTGGGTGTGCGGCCCGCCCGGTATTCGTCGACGAACCGGTCGACTATCCGGCCGAAATCCTCCTCGAAGTCCAGCGCGTGGAAAGGCATGTCCAGCAGGTCGGCCACGCGGCGGGCATCGCCGGCATCGAGCGCGCTGCAGCAGCCTTTCTTGCGGGATGGTGCGGCCTCCACGGCCGAGCCGTGGTCACCCGTCCGCATGAAAAGGCCCACCAGATCGTAACCCTGGCGGCGCAACAGCAGGGCCGTGGCGGAACTGTCCACCCCGCCGCTCATGGCCACCAGCACCCGTTCTGCCATCTCGTTCGCAAGCCCCCGGCCAACCGTTCAGCAATGATGCCATTTTAGCGCACCGGCGCGAAGGGTTTCATCCCGGAAGGAAACCCGCCTGGGCCCGATCTGTTTTCAGGCGTTTGGGGAGCGCCAAAAAATGCAGGGAGTGCCGTTCGCATTGGCCGGAGGGGTCGGCTACGATGAGGCAACATTTTGACGAGCACGCCTGGTGTGGCAACGGGGATATTCTGGATGGAATTAACGCCAACAGCGGCTGCACTGGTGGCAGGGGCCAGGGAACTGGTTGGCTCCCTGGGGGCCGATGCTGTCCTGGTAATGGCTGACACCCCGCTGGATTGGCCCGAGGTGCGGGGGTTGCTCAAGGGTGTGCCGCTCCTTGCGGCGGTGGCATCCCACAACGAGCGCCTTGTGCTGCGAGACAAGTTTCCCGAGGTGCGGGTTCTGGAGAGCGCCACCGCCGGGGTGAGCATCCGGGAGAGATTGAGCATTGCCCTTCTGGAGGCGGTGCGACACGAATGGGTCAGCCAGGGGGCCCGGGTTTTGGTGCTGTGCCGCAATTTCCCAGATCCCGACGGTGACATGCCGCAACTGGACACCCTGCATCTGGTGTTGCTGGGCCAGCATCTGGAGCGATTGACGGCACGGGAACTGCGGGGTCTGGAGACGCGGGTTCCGCTGCCCACGCTGCGTGCCGTGGTGGAACTGGCCACCGAAATCGGCCGGGAAGGCCGGGAATATTTCCCAACCGGGACACTGTTCGTGGTGGGTGACACCCGGAATGTGATGGAAATGGCCCGGCCCATGAATTTCAACCCCTTCCGCGGGTACCCCGAGGGGGAAAGGGATGTGAAATTGGCGGCGGTTCGCGAGCAGGTGAAGGACTTGGCCCGACTGGAGGGGGCGATCCTCATCAGCAAGGAAGGAATCGCCATGGCCGGATGCATGCGGCTGATGGTGCCGGATGAGGATTTCACGCTGTCGATGGGTCTGGGCACCCGTCACGCGGCCGCGGCGGCGGTCAGCAAGGCGACGAAGGCGGTGGCCATCACGGTGAGCCAGTCCACTGGGGTGGTTCGGCTATTTCAAGATGGCCAAGTGCTGCTTCATATCGAGCCAGGATTGCGGCCGCTTGCTTGGGCTCACTAATTTTCGATCCGTGCTGCAAGTGATGTATTTTCGCTTGTTTTCAGGGGCCTTGAATCCGTGGTGGCCCTATACTGGTAGAACTGGATGGGTCGATTGTGCCGATTGTGCTGGCGTTGAACGCCGCTTTTTGGTCCAGTCTTAAGGCACAGGGATGGACCCTATTCCAGCATCATTTCGGCCGCAGAGCCTTTTCAGTCTCATGGAGTCCAAGCAGTGAAGCGACTTTCCACCACCCTAAGCGCCGCGAAGAACAGGGCCAGCAAAGGCCTGCGGCGCGGGTTTTTGGCCCTTTCGCTGGCCACTGGAGCCTTTGCCCTTCCGGTTTGGGCGGTCGCTCCGGGTGACTCCGGGAACGACTTGGCCGTGGTGCCCGCCGGGACCGCGGTGGTTGTCCATCTGAAGGGTCTGGTCGGCACCAAGGATCGGTTGCTGGCCTATCTGGAAAAGGCTGTGCCTGACCAGGCCGCCATTGCCAAGACCTTTATCGAGCAGGCGTTCGAGGATGGTATCGACGGCCGCAAGCCGTTCAGCGGGCTGGCCAAGAATGGCCCGATCTTCATCACCATTCCCGAGCTTCCCAAGCCGGGCCAGGACGGTGACCCGAAGGCGGTGGCTTTCCTGAAGGCTGAAAACTTCAACGCCTTCATCGAGGGCGCGTTCAAGGAAGACGAACGGAAGGGCGCCAAGAAGGAAGGGGACATCACCGCCTATGAGGTGGATGGTGGCAAGACCCTTTATGTGGCCAACCACAAGGGATTCGCGGTGGTTTCCAACGACCGCGACACCCTGAAGAAGTCGGTCTCGGCCACGGAGGGCGTGAAGCTGGACACGGCCCAGGCCTCGAAGCTTCTCGGCTCCGACATCGGTTTCCATGTGGGCCTTGATCGGCTGGCCAAGGACTACGCCGACCGGATCAAGGAAGGCAAAAAGCAGGTCGAGGAAGGCCTCAAGCAAGCCGAGGAGCAGCTTCCGAAAGAGCAACGCGAGCAGTTCGCCATCGTGAAGGAATTGGTGGGGCCCGCCTTCCAGGCACTGGAAGACAGCCAAGGCCTGGTGGGAACCATCGAGTTCAGGCCCGAGAGCATTGTCTTGGGTCTGGATAACGCCCTGAAGGGTGGATCGCCCACCTCCAAGGCCCTTGAAAGCCTGAAGCCGACCGCCAACAAGGTGCTTTCCACCCTGCCAGCCGGCCAAATGATGTACATGGGTTCCACCAATAACGGCGCGTTGATGAAGGCTGCCCTTCCGTTCCTGAAAAAGGTGGCCCCGGATGGCGGCAAGGCCCTGGAGGCCGGAATCGCCGCCGGTGGGAACGGTTCGGCCGCTTCCGCGGTTGGAATTCCTCTGATGGGCGTGGATGTTCGCGAGGTTGAGGACGCGCCCGGCGCCGCCAAGGCGGCCATCGAAGCTGTGCAAGGCAGCCTGAGCAGCCCGGTTGGGAAGACCCCGATCAAAGGCAAACCCAAGGTGACCGCGGACGGCGCCACGCTTGGCGGCATGAAGTTCTCGAAGATCGAGATGGAAATCGACATCGAGGCCTTGGGTAACCAGGAAGGGCTGCCCGACGAGATGAAGGCCGGCATGGTGAAGGCCATGAAGCAGCTCCTGGGTGAGAAGATCACCATTTGGGTTGGTGGTGGGAACGGGAAGCTGTACCAGATCACCGCCCCCGACCAGGCCAAGGCCGCGGATTTGCTGGCCAAGGCGACGGCGGGCAATGGCAGCGTCGGTTCCACCGACGGTTTCAAGGTGATCGCCTCGTCGCTGCCGAATGACGCGACGCTGGTGGCCCTGGTCGACCCCGTGAAATACGGCGCCCTCATCGTGAATGTGCTGAAGGATGTGGCCGGCGGGGCCCTGCCGATTCCGGAAGGCCTGGGGAACGTGAAGAACGCCAAGAGCGTTTTCTTCGGCGCCTCCATCAGCCTGGAAGCCGGTCACGCCTCGGCCGCCATCTCTCTGCCGGCGGCCACCATCAACGAGATGGTGAATGTGTTCGCCAAGCCGTTCCTGCCCTGATCGAGCCGGCGGGAAACCGCTAAAATCAAGGCCCCGGGAGCTTCGCTTCCGGGGCTTTTTCTTGTTCGGGGTGACGCGTGGAACGGCAACTGACCGAGGCGCTGGAGCAGGTGCTGGCCGACCTAATGGCCGCCCGGGATTCCCGTGGCCACTGGGAGGGGGAGCTTTGTTCCAGCGCGCTTTCGACGGCGGTGGCCGTGAGCGCCCTGGCCCATGCCGGGCAGGCCGGGAGCGAATCCGGAACAGCGGACTGGAACCTGGTCGCGGCCGGTCTGGATTGGCTTGCGGCCAACCAGAACGAAGACGGCGGTTTTGGCGACACAATCCGTAGCAAATCCAACCTGTCCACCAGCATCCTGTGCCTGTGCGCGTGGCGTTTGACCCGCACCGCGGAAAAATACCAGGCCCCCTACCGGCGATGCGAGGAGTGGGTGAATCGCCGGGCGGGTGACACCGCCGCGAAATGGGCCGGGGCGGTTCGTGATTTTTACGGCACAGACCGGACCTTCTCGGTGCCCATCCTGACCACCTGCGCGCTGGCGGGACTGGTGGGTTGGGACGAGGTGCCCAGGCTGCCCCACGAACTGGCGGTGCTACCGCAATCGTGGTACCGCTTTGCCAGTTTGCCGGTGGTGAGCTACGCGTTGCCCGCCCTGATCAGCATGGGGATTTGCATCCACCGGAACCGGCCATCGATCAACCCCTGGTCCGGTGTGCGCTCGCTGGCGGCGGGGCCCGCTTTGCGGGTGCTGGGCAGGCTTCAGCCAGAAAACGGCGGATTTCTGGAGGCGACTCCGCTGACCGCCTTTGTGGCCCTCAGCCTGGCGGGTGCCGGGGAAAGGTCGCACCCGGTGGTGGGCAAGGCACTGGGGTTTTTGCGGGCCAGCGCCCGTGAGGATGGCAGTTGGCCCATCGACACCCACCTGGCCACCTGGGTGACCAACCTGGCCGTGAAGGCCTTGGAAGATGCCGACCGGCTGGATTTGCTTGCAAACAGGGAGAAGGTGGCGGCTTACCTGTTGAACCAGCAGCACCGGGTGCGCCATCCCTTCACGGGTGCCGAGCCGGGTGGCTGGGCCTGGAGCCCCTTGCCGGGTGGTGTGCCTGACGCGGATGACACGCCCGGTGCCCTGATCGCACTTCGGGCGCTAGGTGCCGCGCGACCACGGGAAAAGGGCGCGTGGGATTGGCTGGCCCGGGGCATCGGCTGGCTGGGTGGGCTGCAAAACCGGGATGGCGGGGTGCCCACCTTTTGTCGCGGTTGGGGGAAATTGCCTTTTGACCGCAGCGGGACCGATTTGACGGCCCATGCAATCCGCGCCGTGGCACCCTACCGAAACGATCCCGAGGCCCATGGATTGGCAATGGTGCGGCTGGAAATCCGTTTGCTGGTGGAGGGTGGCCTGGAGTACCTGGCCCGCCAGCAACGGGAGGACGGATCCTGGCTGCCTTTGTGGTTTGGCCACCAGGACGCCCCTGGCGACGCCAACCCGGTTTTCGGGACAGCCCGGGTTCTTTTGGCCTACCGGGACCTGGGCTTGAGCGACCTGCAGGAGGCCCGCAAAGGGGTGCGATATCTGTTGGAATCGCAGAATCCGGATGGCAGCTGGGGGGGTGACCGCGGGGTGGCTGGCCAGGTGGAGGAAACCGCCCTCGCTTTGACGGCCCTGATGGATCAGGTGGCCCCGCACCGGACCGGTGAGGTGGAGCGGATCCGGGAGGGGTTGGGTTGGCTCTGCCGGGCAATTCGGGAAGGCCGGCACCGGGACGCAGCACCTATCGGGTTTTATTTCGCCAGGCTCTGGTATTTCGAGAAGCTTTACCCGATAATCTTCAGCATCTCCGCATTGGGGCGAGCTTTGCGCGCGCCGGTTTATCATCCCCCGGGTGACCAGACCTGGGTGGAGTGATTACCATGAAGTTTTACGAGCCCTCCCGCCCGAGGTGAACCAGTGTCCAGCTTTGCCAGCAAGCCGCACCTCGCCAACGGTTTGGCCCCGTCGGCATCCCCCGGATCCGCCCGAGCCAAAACCGCCCAGATCAAGGTGGTGCCCCAAATCCGGGCGGACCGTGAGCGGATCCGCGAGGTAGCCAAGGACTTTGTCGCCACCCTCGACCGATCCCAGACCTTCACCAAGGACGAGTTGAAGGTGATGGCCGAGGCCATCCTCAAGCGCTTGGACCTGGGGCTGGAGCACACCGGTTTCACGGCGGTGATGATCGCCAACGAGTTCTGGCGGGACCAAGTGCAAGCGGTACCATTCAACCGCCGGTTGCTGCTGTTGCCCCATTGCCTGAAACATGCCGAGGGGTGTCCGGCCGATTACGACGAGTTCGGTCTGGATTGCCGCAAGTGCGGCGCGTGCTCGGTGGCTGATTTCAAGGGCAAGGCCGAGGACCTGGGCTACAAGGTTCTGGTGAGTGAAGGCACGCCCATCGTTCTGAAAATCATCGTTTCGGGGCATGTGGACGCCATTGTGGGTGTGGCCTGCCTGAACGTGCTGGAACGGGCCATCGACAAGATCCTGCTGGCCGGCATACCGTGCATCGCCACGCCGCTGTTGTCGAGCAATTGCAAGAGCACCTCGGTGGATGACGATTGGGTGATGGAGATGATCCAGCTCCAAACGCCCGCCCCCGCGGTGAAGCCAAGAACCTATGTGCACCTGTTGCGGTCGGCCCACGCCCTGTGCGAGGAACCGGAATTGACCCGCCTGGCCGGGCGCACCCGCAAGGGCGCAGGGACTCTGGGCCGCAACGAGGATTTGGCCTACGAATGGATGGAGCGGGGCGGCAAGCGGTCGCGGCCCTTCATCACGCTGGCCGCCTATGACGCCATGCGGGGTGGCGAGGCCACCCGGGCCTCGGAAGCCCCTGTTTTCCCCGACCCGGTGAAGCGGGCGGCGCTGGCCATCGAGGCCTTCCACAAGGCGTCGTTGATCCACGATGACATCGAGGACGATGACGCCTACCGATACGGGCAGGAAACCCTGCACAAGCGGATTGGCACCGGGCCGGCCATCAACATCGGTGACTACCTGGTGGGCTGGGGCTACCGGTTGCTGGCCCGGGACGCCGCCTCGCACGGCCCGGAAGCCGCAGCCGACCTGCTGGCCCGTTTTTCGGATGCCCATGTGAAGCTGGCCGAGGGGCAGGGCGCCGAGCTGCTGTGGCGCCAGGCGGAGGACCAGTCGCTTTCCGCGCTGGACGCCCTGCGCATCTACGCGCTGAAAACATCACCCGCCTTCGAGGCGGCGCTGTACGCCGGGGTGCGCCTGGGGGGCGATCCCGAACAGGCGGCGAAGCTGGACAAGTCGATCGCGGAGTTCAGCAAGAACCTGGGCATCGCGTTCCAGATCATCAACGACCTGAATGACTTCACTCCGGACGAGGACAACAAGTTGGTGGCAGGGCAGGATGTGCTGGCGGCCCGTCCCACGGTGCTGCTGGCGTTGGCCCTGGAAAGCCTGCCTGCCGAGAAGGGCCGGGAGTTGCTGAAGCTGATCCGCAGGGGTAACGCCTCGGGTTCGGTGGTGGAGCGTGTGCGAACCCTGTACACGCAGGCACGGGTCTTCGAGCGGGCGGAAAAGCTTCTGGAAAAGTTCCGCGCCAAAGCCGAAGCCATCGCCGACGAGGCCGATCCGCAGCCCCTGCGTGAACTGATGTACTATCTGGTCGATTCGGTGTTGCAACCGGCGGCCGCCCCGGACGAGCCCGCCCCGGAAAGTTCCCTGATCACCCTGCCCGTTTTGGCCATGCCACAACCGGTTGGCTGACCACTGATACCCTCCCACAGGCAACTTTTTCAGTTGCCTTCCAGACCTGAGGCCGCCGATGGGCCCGGAAAAAAGCGACCGTGTGGAACTTGCCAGCCTGCTGGCACAATTCCCCGGTGAACCACCGCTGGGGGAAACCTGGCTTGGCCCAGAGGCATTGCCCGAGCCGGCGCTCACGCTGCTTGCCCACCACCACCACATGACGGTGACACTGGAGGCCCACCACCGGGAGCGGGTGGCCTTGGTGGCCCTTGCCAGCAAACGCGAGGGCGAACTGTATTGCCGAAAGCTGCTGCTCAAGGGGGAACGGAGCGGCAAGACCGTGCTTTTCGGGATCGTCCGCATCCATCTGGATCTTTTGACGCCCCGGGTGCGGGAGTTGATCCTGGAGGAGAAAACCCCGCTGGGGCGATTGCTGATAGAGCAGGGTGTGATGCGGCGGGTGGAACGGACGGCGCTTTTGAGCCACCCTATCAGGCCGGTGGATCGGGAACGATTCGGCCTTGGCCCTGAATACCCCGATGGAACAAGAATGTACGGCAGGCTGGCCCTGTTGCACTGCGACGGGATGCCGGCGATTGAATTGCTGGAGGTGGTGCGACCCGCGCCGCCCGGCGGAGGTGACGAATGATTACGCTTCTGACCTTGGCGATGACACTGGGAGTGTGCGCCCTGCCCCCTGCGGACGACCTGCCGGCGACCGTGCGCTTCAACCGGGACATCCGTCCGCTGCTGTCGGACAATTGCTTTTTTTGCCACGGGCCGGATTCCGCACAGCGCAAAGCCGACCTGCGGCTGGACACCCGGGAAGGGTTACTGGGCAAGCCGGGAGAGGCGGGCACGGTGGTTCCCGGCAAGGCGGAAATGAGCGAGCTGGCGATGCGCCTGCGGGAGTCGGACGCGTCACGCAAGATGCCGCCGCCCAAGAGCGGCAAGACGCTTTCAGAAAGAGATATCCGGCTGATAGAGAAGTGGATATCCCAGGGGGCGAAGTTCGAGGGGCATTGGTCGTTCGAGCCTGTCCGGCCTCCCGAGGGCAAGCCGGAGCGCGCCACGGGCAATGACATCGATTGGCTGATCAGCCAGAAGCTGCTGGCGGCGGGGATGGCACCCGCGCCGATCGCCGACAAGCGGGTGCTGCTCCGCAGACTGAGTTTCGATCTGACCGGTTTGCCACCCACACCGGCAGAAATGGACGCGTTTCTGGCGGACAATAACCCCGGTGCCTACGAGCGGCAGGTGGACCGGCTTTTGGCATCACCACGGCATGCCGAGCGGATGGCCATGTGGTGGTTGGACCTGGTGCGCTACGCGGACAGCGTGGGCTACCACGGCGACCAACCGGTCAGCGTGCATCCCTTCCGGCAATGGGTGATCGAGGCGTTCGCCGCCAACATGCCCTTCGACCAATTCACGGTGGAGCAGATGGCCGGGGATTTGCTTCCCAACCCCACCGAGCGGCAAAAGGTTGCCTCGGGCTACAACCGTCTGGGCATGATGAGCGCCGAGGGCGGCGTACAGCCCAAGGAATACCTGGCCAAGTACATCGCGGAACGGGTTCGCAATGTGAGTGGCGTGTGGCTGGGGGTGACGCTGGGTTGTGCCGAATGCCACGACCACAAGTACGACCCGTTCACCACGCGAGATTTCTACCGGATGGAGGCGTTTTTTGCTGACATCCGCGAGGTGGGGCTGTATTCCGGCGATAACTGGGGCCCGAAAATGGCGGTGCCCGATGAAAGCCAGCGTGTCGAACTCGCCCGGCTGGAGGAAAAGATCCGGACCTTGGAGAGCGGAGCCAGGGCAAAATTGCCCGTATTGCGCGAGGTACTGGAGCGCTTTGTCGGGAAGGTGAAACCCCTAACCATTCAAAGGGCCACCTCCACCGGCGGGGCCAAGCTAGAGTTGAAGGGGCCGGGGATTGTGCTGGCTTCGGGTAAAAGTCCGCCGACCGACACCCATGTGGTGCTGATCAAAGCCCTGGATGCGCCCATGCGAACTTTGCGCCTGGAGGTGCTGCCAGCGAACGGGCTTCCGCAAAAAGGTCCGGGAAGGGCCGGCAACGGCAATTTTGTGCTGACCGAGTTGGAAACGCGGGTGGTGGACACCAAGGGGGACAAGCGGCCGGTGAAACTGGTTTTGGCCAGGGCCACCCATGAGCAAGCCTCGCATGGCGAGAAAAATCCCTACGGGAAATGGACGATCGCCAGCGCCATCGACGGGGATGCCAAAGGCAAGGATTGGGGCTGGGCCATTTTGCCCGAGGCCGGAAAGGCCAACGCCGCCGAATTCACGCTGGCGGAGACCCTGCCCCGCGGCGCTGTGTTGGAAATCACCCTGCGGCAGGATCACCCCAATCCCGGTCACACGCTGGGTTCCTACCGGCTTTTGGCAGGTGGAGAAGAAGAGGAACAGACCGCCAAAGTCGCCAAGCCTTTGCCGGTTGAGTTGGATGCCCTGCTGCGCAAGGAAAAGCGTGACGCGGCCGAGAATGAGAAGGTGGAACAATACCTGCTGCAGAACGCACAGGGCGACCACCCGGCATTCAAGGAACTGTTAGAAGCGCGTGCCGCGCGCGACAAGCTGAAGGCCTCCCTACCCACCACGCTGGTGACGGAAACCGTTCCCCCGCGGATGGTGCGGGTACTGCGCCGGGGCAACTGGATGGATGAATCGGGCGAGGTGGTCACACC
>JAFMJU010000093.1 GCA_017853285.1 Gemmataceae bacterium | reverse complement strand
CGGATTCCCGCCTCCGGGTCGCGTGTTGGGATGAACTCGTGCCCCACATACCCGGCGTAACCCATCCGGTGCAGCTTGGCCCCCACCGCCGGGTAATGAATCTCCTGCAGGTTGTCGATCTCACCCCGGCCCGGGTTGCCCGCGGTGTGGATATGCCCGATCACATCCTTGCATTCCTCCAGCCGCCGCAAGATGTCCCCGTGCATGATCTGCACATGGTAGACATCAAACAGCAGCTTCAACCGGGCCGAATCCACCTGCCGCACCAGCCCGGCCACCCAGTCGAGGTCATCCCCCTGGTAGCCGGGGTGCCCCTTCATCGGATGGTCGGCAACCCGGCTGTTCAGATGCTCCACGCACACCGTCACCCCGTGCTTCTCTCCCAGCCTGGCCAGCTCCCTCCACCCCTTCAGGCACGAGGCGGCCGCCTCGTCGTGGGGGATCTCGTTGACTCCGGGCTTGTTGGGGTCGCGCCAACGCATCCCGACAAAACAAATCACGCGTTCCACCCCCTCTTTCCCGCATTTTTCAATGGCGGCTGCGGATTGCTCCAGTAGCTCCGCATGGTAGGCGCTGTTGTTCCAGGCCCGGGTAAAGACGCCGCTGGTGCCGCTGGGCGCGATCGCGCAGGTCAGCCCGTGCTTCTTCAGGGTGGGCCAATCTTCCGGGCCCACAATCTCCACCGACCCGCAACCGGCCGCCTTGGCCTTCTGGCACAGGGTGTCGATGTCCCACTTGGCCCCGTGGTTCTGGAAACACCAACCCACCACGGAATGCTTGAGGCGGAATTTGCTGTCGGCGGCCATGCTCTCGGCTCCCATCCATGCGGCGGCGGACACCGCGGAAGTTTTCAGAAAAGTCCTGCGGGTGGAACGGCTCATCCGGTTTCCTCAGGCTGCGCAGGCCACACTCTAACCTATGCGATCTTCGCCACAACCCCTGCCACCTTTTGACCCAACGATCGGGCCGTGGTCCACTTGCCGCCGAACACGGTCACCAGCCGGCCCTGCCTTTCGATGGCATACTCCCGCGAGGCCTTGCCCGGGTCATCGGCGGTCCGCAGCAACGGCCGCACCCCCGCGAAGGTGGAGCAAATCTCCCCCGGTTCCAGCGGCGTGGACATCACGCTGTCATGGAACCGTATCAGGTAGTCCCGCTCGCGCTCCGAGCACGCGATCGGCTCCTCCAGGGTTTGCCGCTCCTCCGTGGTGCCCACCAGGGTTTTGCCCAGATAAGGCAGGATGAAGGCGATCCGCCTGCTGGCCCGCACCTCGGCCAGGATGGCCGCCGGGCAAACCCGGTCCACCACCAGGTGGCTGCCACGCACCAGGTCCAGATAATGGCGGGCCGGTATCTCGCTGGCATCCAGCAGCTTGCGCGCCCAGGGCCCGGCCACATTCACGATGGCATCGAAATGCTTGGGCCCGGTGTCGGCGATCAGATCGCCATCCAGCGAGACACTCCGCACGGCGGTATGCTCACGGATCTCCACCCCCGCGGCCCGCGCCTGCCCGGCCGCCCACAGGCCCAGCTTGTGGTCATCCATCTGGCCATCCCAGAAGGCGTAGGCCCCCAGCAATCCCTCGGGCCTCAAGTCGGGCGACGCCTCCAGCGCCTGCTCCCGGCCCAGCCACTGGTGCGGGGCGATGTTCGCGGCGCCCGCCAAGATTCGGTAGAGCCACAGCCCCACCCCAAGCATCCACCGGGGCCGACCAACCCCCTCATAATGCGGTAACAGAATCCGCAGCGGATGGCACAGGTGCGGCGCCTGGCTGAACCACCAAGACCGTTCCCGCAGTGCTTCGCGCACCAGCCAAAACGACCCATGCTCCAGATAGCGCAACCCGCCGTGCAGCAGCTTGGTCGAGGCCGACGAGGTCTCCCCCATCACCTCCCCCCGCTCAAACAGGGTCACTTGCCGCCCGCCCCGGGCCAATTCCCAGGCGGCCATCACCCCGTTGATCCCGCCACCAATCACCGCCACGCGCATGAAAATGAAATCCTGACCACCTGGATTTTTCCTGCCGGCATTATTTCAGTTCCTCGCGGGGAACGCCCGGTCAAAAACCAAAAGGGCTTCCGAAAAGGAAGCCCATTGGAAAATAGGAATTTCCAACTCCCTATCTCACACCTCAGCCAGACGGCTCTTCGCGTCGCCAAACTCGTTCAGCTTCACGCCGAACTTGTCCATGATCGACAGGTACAGGTTGCACATCTTCCGCTCGGGCTTGTTCAAATAATCCAGCACCCGCCCGGTCTTGATCTGCCCGCCCGCGCTGCCCAGCATCACCACCGGCAGGTTGGTGGCGTCGTGGTTGCCCGTCAGCATGCTCGAGCAGTACAGCAGCACCGAGTTGTCCAGCGCCGTGCGATCCCCCTCGCGGATGCCATCCAGCTTGGTGGCGATGTAGCCCAGTTGCGCCAGGAAGAACTGGTTCACCTTCAGCCAGTCAGCCGTGTCGGAGTGCGACAGCAGGTGGTGGATCATGTAGTCCACACCCAGGTTCGGGAACCGCAGCGAGGAGTGGTCGTTGTTCAGTTTCAGCGTCGTGATCCGCGTGGTGTCGGTCTGGAAGCCCAGCACCAGAATGTCGCACATCAGCCGCATATGCTCGGCGATGTCCTGGGGGATGCCATCCTTGGGCCGCTTGGCCGGCGGCTGGGTGGCCACAGGCTTCTGACCCTGCAACTCGCCGCGCTTGCCGGCCCGGCTGATCCGCCGCTCCACCTCGCGCACGCTCTCCAAATATTCATCCAGCTTGCGCTGGTCGCTGGCCCCCAGGTTCTTGCGGAAATCGCTGGCATCCTCGCGCACCGCGTCCAGCACGCTCTCCTGCCCCTTCTCCACATCGTCCTTGAACAGCCGGTCGAAGGCCAGCGCCGGATACAGCTCCAGCGGCGTCGGCGTCGTCGGCGAGCTCCACGAGATGTGCGAGCTATAGAGCATCGAGTAGTTCTTGTGCACCGCCGGGTTGGCCGACTCGCACCCCAGCACCAGGCTCGGCACCTTGGTGTCGGCGCCGTGCCGCTGCGCCAGCACCTGGTCGATGCTGGTGCCCGAACGGATCTCCCCGCCCGAGGCCAGCGGCGCGCCCGACAGCAGGTTGCCCGTCTGCGAGCTGTGGATATTCCCCTTCAAAGCCTCGGCGTTGAAAAGCCCCCGCACAAACAGCAGCTTCTCGCGGTGCGGCGCCAAGGGCTCCAGCACCTTGCCCAGCTCCATCCCCTTGCCTTCACCCTTCGCCCACCACTCGCGGCTATGGAACCCATTGCCCGAGAACAGCGCGGCAAAGCGCAGCGGGGCCCCCTTGGCCTGGGTGGCGCCTCCCGTACCGGCGGGCTTGGTGTCCATCCCCCACACGGGAAACGATTCCATCCAGGGCAACGCCATGCTCACGCCCAGCCCCTTCAGGAAGGTGCGCCGGTACACCTGGCTTTTCTTCATCCCGCCCGTGATCTGTCGCATGGCCAGTTCTCCCAAAACAGATGCCTACCCAACTATTATTCCGCCCAAACGCCCCGGTCGCCCGCCAAAACCCGCCAAAATGCCTCAAAACACCACATTTAGTCCGGGTCTCACGGATTATCAGGCGCCCCCGCGCCCCGGATGGTGCGGAACTGCGGGCTCTCCACCACCACCTTCACCAGCGCCGAGAACCGATAGTTGCCGGTCTCCAGCGCCTGCCGCATCGCCGCCAGCGTCGGCTCATCCGCCACCTGGATCTCGCGGCCCAGGGCGTAGCCCAGCAGCTTCTTGTTGAACTGCCGCAAAAACGCCTCCTTCCGGTCCACCGCCAGGTACCGTTCCAACCCGTCGGCCCCGTTCAACTCCTTGCCATCCCGGCTGACAGCCTTGTCATCGATGGGTCGCCCGGCCAGGTCCTTGGTGCGCGCCCGGCCAATGGCGTCATAAGCCTCCAGTGAGAACCCGAAAGGATCCACCCGCACATGGCAACCCGCGCACCGCGGGTCGCTCGAATGCATCTGCACCAACTCCCGCACGGTCTTCCCCTCGGTGGCCGCCTCATCCTCCGGCAGGCGCGGCACATCCTTGGGCGGTCGTGGCAACCGCTCGCCCAGCAGCACCTCGCTCACCCAGTTGCCCCGCAGGATGGGGCTGGTGCGCGACGCGCCCGATTGCTTGGCCAGCGTCGCCGCCATCGTCAAAATGCCGCCGCGCTGGTGCCTCCGGGCATCGCTCACCGCCCGCCATTGGGCACCCTGCACCCCCGGGATGCCGTAATGCCTGGCCAGCGCCTCGTTCACCCACACCCGGTCCCCCTGCAAAATGTCCAGCACCGAGCCATCGTTCTGGAACAGGTCGGTGAAGAAGCGCACCACCTCCTCCTCCATGTCCCCCTTCAGCGCGTTGAAGGTGGGGAAATGGCGCTCACTCTTCTCGTCCATGCCGGCGAAGCCATACACATGCAACCACTGGCAGGCGAACTCCCGGGCCAGTCGCTCCGCCTTGTCCCCCTTCAGCAGGCGCGCCGCCTGCCTCGACACCTCGGCTGGGTCGGCCAGCCGCCCTTCCCCCGCGGCCCGGCGCAACTCGGAGTCTGGCAGGCTCGAGGTCAGGAAATAGCTCAGCCGGGTGGCCAGCTCCAGGCCCGTGATGGTGGCGGCCTTGTCGCCCGCGGGCGCCCGCTCCAGCCGGTAGATGAAATGCGGCGAGGTGAACACCCGCGCCAGCAGCATCCGCGCCGCCTGGTCGGGCTCCATCCCGGTCCCCTTCAGCTTGTCAAACAGCGCGCCAAACGAGCCCTTCTCCTCCTGCGTCAGCGGTCTCCGGAAGGCCCGGTCCGCCAGGGCCAGCACCGCGCTCAAGTGGGCTTTTTCGCTGCCCTTCAGTTCCTGCCGGAACTCCGCCGCCGATTCGTTGATCGGCTTGCGCAGATGCTCAAACAGCTTGGGATTGCTGTCCTGCGTGGCGTATTCCATCAACTGGTTGTACGCGTCCACCAGCGTCAGTTTGTCGCGGGTGACATAGTGCAGCTCCCGCCATAGCCGGTCGAGTTGCCCCTTCTCCTCGGCCGACAGCATCAGCCGGCACAGTGGCTCGTCCTCACGGTGGAACAGTTCCAGCGTCACCACCTCGTCCACCGGCACAATCTTCGTGTAGCACAAAGCCGCCGGAAACAGGTCGCGGAAAGTGGCAAAACCCTGCTCCACGGCCAAAGCCTTCGCGCTGCCCGGCCGCACCAGCACCGGGCGGTCGTTGCGGGTACCGCCCGCCGGGGAGGGATCATTCACCGCGGCCTTGGCCTGGGCGCTGCCGCTGGCCCCCTTTTCGGGCTGCAGGCTCACAGTGGCCTCAAACACCAGCCCCTGCCCCAACTCGGGCGGTATTTTCACCACCACCTGCCCGGGCGCCTGCACCGCCAGCGCGCCGTTCTCCAGCAGCGCCGGTTCCACGCCCCAGGTGCTGCCAGCCAACCGGGCGGGATCCACCGGCGCGGGCGGGGCCGCGCTCACCAACGGTCCGGCCAGGGCGGTCATGCGGGCGTGCAATTGCGCGTCGGGGCTCTTGGCATCCGCCGGCGCCTTGCCGGTCAGCAACCGGGCCAGCTCCTCCGCCAGCTTCTTCCGCTCCTCCGTGCTGCCGCTGGTCTGCCATTTGGCCAAAATCGAACCGGTCGGGATTTGCAGCCCCCCATCCGCCCCCGGATTGACCGGTTCGGAATGGAAGTGCCACACCGCCGCGTTGCCCAGCTTGTCCGCATGGGGGTTCCCCGCGTGCACCGTGTCGGCCACATCGCCCGTCAGGCTCCATTGCTTGCCTTCGGGCCCCGCCAGGGTCAGCTCCAGGTCGGTCAGGTCGCACGAATGGTTCCCGTCCCTCGGCCCGATGGCCAGCGTCAGCAAATCCCCCTGCCGCACCGGCAACCGGCTCACGGTGGGAATCACCTGCGGTTTCGCCCCGTGGGCGATGCCCCCGGCCAACCGCTGGCGTGATCCGCCGCGGATGACATCCAGCGACCAGGTCACCCCGTTGCCACATTCCGGATGGGCATGGGTGACCTTCCCGCCAATGTCCACCGCCCCGTTGATCGGGCTTTTCCAGCTAACACAAACCGCCCGGTCGGGCGTCGGATGCACCACCACACCATGGGCCTTCAGCACCCCGGGGATGCGCACCGTTTGTCCCGACGAGTTGGTCGCGATGCTGGGCAGCTCGCCGGTGGACCACCCGTTCACGGAGGCGTGCCCGCCACCGTTGCTGGTTTTGCCAGCCAGGTATTTCAGCTCGGGCGCGGCCCCCGAGGCCAATCCCAAAAAGCCGAACCACGCCTTCAGCGAGGCTTCATCAATGCCATGCTTGCGGGCCAGCCCCGCCACATCCACCTCGCCACGCGAGGTCAGCGCTTCCTCCGCCGCCGCCAGCGCCTTGGGCGTCAGGGCCAGCAGCTTCTCCCGGCGCGCCAGCCGCTCCTCCACAAAGGCGCGCAGTTCCGCCAGCGGGATCGGCTTCTGCCCCAGTAGGCTCAGTCGCGCGTTCGACCAAACCAGCAGGTCCCCCTCCGGCCCGTCCCCCGCGTCGCCGGCCGACAGGTACAAAGTCTGCGCGCCACCCGGCCCCCCGGCCGGAATCTCCAGGCGCATCTCCTGCGTGGCCGCCGTGGCCGGGAATCCACCCGTGGTCGGCATGGATTTCCAACTGGGCGTGTTCTCATTCATCGGCCCGGCGTCGCCGGTCTTCAGCGTGGTGAACTGCGGCGGCACCATCCACGGCTTCATGTGCCCCACGCTCTGAAACCGCGTCAGCGCCTGCTGCCACGGGATGATCAGTGCAGCCAGCTTCGCGGCCGTGTCCGGCCCGCCCGCCTTCCACACCGGCCGCACCTGGTCCAGCAACCACGAGGGCCGTTCCCCCTCCAGGGCCTCCAGCAGCGCCTTGGCATACCGCGGGTTCAGCTTCGCCTCGGCCGCCATCGCCTCCAGGTTGGCCGCGCCCCCCTTCCGCTGGTCCCGGAAGCGAACCAGCAGGTCGAGGTACTGTTTCAGCGGCAGCCGGCCTCCATCGTTGGTCTGGAAGATGATCCCCTGCAGGTTGACCTGGCTGGCCCCCTCCGACGACGAATGCTTCGCGTAGATCGCCCGTATCTCCGCCAAAATCTCATTGGCCCAGTCCTGCCGCATCGTGGACGGGGAGAAACGGATCCCGTCGGGCAGCAACACCGCGTGCTTGGCGATGTCCGCAGCGGCATCCAGATACCGGTCCATCAATGCCGGCGACATCGCCAGCGCCCCGCCGGCGTTGGTGAATCCCTCGCCCGCGGCGCCATCGGCCGGGAACTGTTTGGCCGGCTTCAGGTCCACCCCCAGCAGATCCTTCAGCGTGTAGGTGTAGCTGGCGTTGTCCAGCCGCCGCAGCACCACACGCCCCGGGTCCCCGGCCCGCTCACGCGCCAAGTCATCCAGCAAACGCCCCACCCAGGCCCGAAACTGCTCCTTGGCCGCCTTGTCCGGCTGCTTCGATTCAGCCGGCGGCATCTCGTTGCTGTCCAGTTGCTCGGCCACCCGACGCCAGGCCGAGGCATCCAGGCCCACCTTGTCGGCCCCTGCCAGCCGCTCCAGGTCAAACTCCCCCTCATGCTTGGCGGTGCTGTGGCAGCGCAGGCAATAGGCCTTCAAAAACGGCGCGCCGGCACTGTCAAACTGCGCCCGGGCACCCTGCGCCGGGGCGGCGGGCTGCGCCTGTAGACCCGTGGCCAAAGCGGCAATAGATCCAACGACAAGGAAGGCCGGGCGCATGGGAGAAAGGCTCCATCAGGTGGGATCCCAAGTTTAACCGGACAGGAACCTCCGAACAAGCCACGGGACGCCCTGTGGAACCGGGTGCTATCATGTGTGCCAGTAAGGTTCTAAAGCCATGGGAGGTTCCAACATGGGACGGATTGCAAGACTGGTCGCCCTGGGATGCTGGGCCGGTTTGGCGGGTTTGGGTCATGGCGCCGAAAACGCCCTCACCACCGCCGAGCAGAAGGCCGGCTGGAAGCTGCTGTTCGACGGCAAGTCGGCCCAGGCCTTCCGCAACTACAAGAAGGACGGCCTGAACCCCCAGTGGAAGGTGCTGGACGGGGCCCTGGTCCGAACCGCCGCCGGCGCCGGCGACATCATCAGCCGCGACCGCTTCGGCAACTTCGAACTGCTGCTCGACTTCAAGATCAGCAAGGGCGGCAACAGCGGCCTCATGTTCAAGGTCACCGAGGACGCCCCGCAACCCTGGCACACCGGCCCCGAGGTGCAGATACAGGACAATGTCGATGGCCATGATCCGCAAAAGGCCGGCTGGCTCTACCAGCTCTACCAGACCGGCAACAACCCCATGACCAAAAAGCCCCTCGACACCACCCGCCCCGCCGGCGAGTGGAACCAGATGCGCCTGCTGGTCTGCGAGGACCGCGCCGAGCTGTTCATGAACGGCCACCACTACTGGACCTGCCGCATCGGCGACAACGCCTGGAACGAGCGCCTGGCCAAGAGCAAGTTCGCCAAAATGGCCGGCTTCGCCAAGGCCGAACAGGGCCACATCTGCCTGCAGGACCACGGCGACGAGGTGGCCTTCCGCAACATCAAGGTGCGCGAGGTCGATTCCCGCGGCAATCCCCGCCAGCCCATCGACGGCGACCTGCCCGTGAAGCTCCAAACCGTGTTTTCCGATGTGAAGTGGGCCGGCTACAAACCGGTCGACGAGCAGGACAAACCCAACCCCCTGCGCCCCATCATCGTCACTCACGCCGGCGACGGCTCCGGCCGCCTGTTCATGGCCGAGCAGCACGGCAAGATCCATCAAATCCCCGCCACCGGCTCCGGCGACAGCAAGCTGTTCCTCGATCTCACCGGCCGGGTCCGCTACAGCGACAAGGAGAACGAGGAAGGCTTCCTGGGCCTGGCCTTCCACCCCCGCTTCCGCGAAAACGGCGAGTTCTTCTGCTACTTCACCAACCGCGAGATGCCCCGCAAGTCGATCGTCTCCCGCTTCAGGCTCAAGCCCGGCAGCAAGGACGAGGCCGACCTGAAGAGCGAGGAGGTGCTGATGCAGATCGATCAGCCCTTCTGGAACCACAACGGCGGCACCATCGCCTTCGGCCCCGATGGCAAGCTCTACATCGCCCTGGGTGACGGCGGAGCCGCCAACGACCCGTTCGAGGCCGGCCAGCGCCTCGACACCGTGCTCGGCAAGATCCTCCGCATCGATGTCGACGCCAAGGACCCGGGCAAGAACTACGCCATCCCCAAGGACAACCCGTTCGTCGGCCGCGAGGGCGCCAAGGGAGAGATCTGGGCCCTGGGCCTCCGCAACCCCTGGCGCATCGCCTTCGACAGGAAGACCGGCGCCCTCTTCTGCGCCGATGTCGGCCAGAATCTGTGGGAGGAGATCGATGTCATCACCAGGGGCGGCAACTACGGCTGGAACCTGCGCGAGGCCACCAAGCCCTTCGGCACCAGCAAGCGCAAGCCCCCCGTCACCCCGCTGATCGACCCGATCTGGGAATACGACCACCAGGTGGGCAAATCCATCACCGGCGGCTTCGTCTACCGCGGCAAGGCCATCCCCGGGCTGGTGGGCAAGTACCTCTACGCCGACTATGTCTCCGGCAAGGTCTGGGCGCTCGATTACGACCAGCAATCCGGCCAGGTGAAGGGCAACTACGCCATCCCCAGCCCCATGCTGCCAGTGATCACCTTCGGTGAGGATGAATCCGGCGAGGCCTACCTCACCATCGTCAGCGCCGAGGGCAAAGGCATCTACAAGCTCATGCCCGCCGCCGGCGCCTCCACGGAGCCCCACTCCGCCACCACTCACCCCCAAGGCGACGAGGCCAAACGCCCCCACACTCGCCCAGGCCGCCTCAAAGGCCTGATCAACCGCCTGCTCGGACGATAACCCTGCCGGCATGCTGAATGAGCCCACCCTTCCCCGGGCCGGGCTCATTCAGCACCAAACTGCAAACCAAGTCCAAAAGTGGTCCCCGCGGGGAGACAAGCGATGAAATGGCTTGCCTATTCCCTCGCCGTGCTGGGCGCCTTCACCAGCATGATCGTCATCCCGGTGGCCATCAACCTGACGGACTACCGCCAAGACCTCCTACCCTACGGATGGATCTCCTTCGGCGTCTTCATAGTCGCCACCCTGCTGGTGCTGATCCTCGAAACCCGCGCCTTCCTGACCAGAAAAAAGACCGAAACCTGAATCCCTAGCCCACCCCTCCCCCCAGAGCGGCACCAACAGGTGCCGGGCGCCCACAACCAACCAAAACCCCGCCACCCATCAGCCAAATCACAAAGCCCAAAACCCAGTACCCCACCCCGTCACCCCCGCGAAGGCGGGGGCTTAGCTCAACAACTACCTCCCCAATCGGATCCAGGCACCCACAAAACCCAACCAAGCCCAAAAGCCCTTACATAACTTTTCGCTTCGCATCTTCTTTGTGGAACTCTGGCTTTCCGTCAGCGCCAGAACCCGTGCACTCCCGCGCACGGCTCGCCTAAAACAAAACCCGGAATCCTTTTC
>JAFMJU010000092.1 GCA_017853285.1 Gemmataceae bacterium | reverse complement strand
GCGAATGGGGCGCTCGGAAAACGGTTTTCGCGCATTCATCGGGGGGAGCTTGTGATGGACGAATTGAACAACCCAGCCGGCAACCAGACAGGTGGCCGCCTGCGGGACCGGTTGGGTGATCAGGAAGGCGGCTGGAAGGCCGCGAGGATCTGGCAGGGGGAAGGGGATGCCTCCGGCCCGATCACAGATTTGGGTAATTCCCTGCGGGTGCATATCCGCTGGATGATCCGTCGCGACATGCCCGAGGTGCTGGGCATCGAGGAGGCCAGCTTTGACAATCCCTGGAGCGAGGAAGATTTCCTGCGCTGCCTCCGCCAGCGGAATTGCATTGGCATGGTGGCCGAGCATGGCGAACGGATTGCCGGGTTCATGGTCTACGAACTGCACAAAAATCGCCTGCATGTTCTGGACTTTGCCGTTATGCCCGAGTATCGGCGAAAGGGTATCGGATTGCAGATGATAGCCAAGCTTTTGGCCAAGCTGTCAAGCCACCGTCGAACCAAGGTCACCCTGGAAATTCGTGAAACCAATTTGGCAGCGCAGATGTTTTTCAGCCGTCAGGGATTCAAAGCCCTCAAGGTCCTCCGATCCTATTTTGAGGACTCCGGGGAGGACGCTTACCTGATGCAGTACCAAATCGGCCACGCGGGGGAGTTTTCCTCCATAGCGGACAAGGAAGCAGCTTAATTATAAAATAAGATATCTAAACAGTGCGGGCGGCTCCTTGAATGGGCCGCCCGCATTCTTTTCCCAACCGGAAAAGCCAAGGAAATGCTGGAAAAGGAGGCTCGCAGGTTTGCCAATTCCTCCGGATGAGTCCTTGCTTGCCAGCCTTCACTCATTTAGCGTGAATCCACCTGTGTCCGTGGGAGGATTCATCCATGCGAGCCCTTTGGTCCACCACTTTGGTGATGATGCTGGCCTTGGTCAGTCGCGGTCAGGATGCCCCGCAATCCAAACCCGCCCAGCCTTCCGCTGAACCGACCAAGCTGGATGTGATTCAAAAGCAACTCAGCGAACTGACTTTGGCCCTCCAGGCCCTGCAGGCCTCGGACAAGTCCGGTGAAAATTCCCGTCGCCTCACCAAGGTGGAAAACGAGGTTCTCAACCTCAAGGATGCCATAGCGCGCCTGGAAAGCGCTATCAATTCACTGAAGACGGATGAGCGTCGTTCCTTTTACGGTTATTCCCCGGTCAGCCCATCCACCGACCAGCCCAAGCCGTCCAACGCCGCCAAGCCGATTTCCGAGGCCCCGGTGAAGCCCAACACGGTCGGCACCTTGAAACTGGTGAACAGCACCAACAAAAAAGCCCAGGTTGCGGTGAACAATACCCCCTACATCGTGGAAGCGGGCCAAACCGTGACCATCCCGGGGATGCCGACCGGGGAATTTCACTACGAGGTCATGGTGGACGGATTGGGCCTGATCCAGTCCAAACTTTCCCGCCAATTGGGGACCGCCGAAACCTTCACCATCTACATCTACCCGCGTTAACTCCTTCCAGCGTTTGCCCGTCCCTGAAAAGGGACCTGGAATTCAGGAAAGTGATGACTGTTTGGTGGCCGCTGGCATGGTGATTACGATCGATGGACCGGCTGGTGCGGGGAAAAGCACTGTCTCACGCCTATTGGCGGAAAGGCTTGGATTTCATTACCTAGACACAGGGGCCATGTACCGGGCGGTCGCGCTTGCGGCCTTGCGGGAGAATTTGCTGGAGGATTCGCGCAAATTGGCCCACAGGTTACAAACCCTTCAGCTGGCGATTCAGGACGGAAAGGTCCACCTGGACGGCAAGGAAATCGAAAACCAGGATCTGCGCACGGTGGAGGTCACGGCGGCTAGCACGATCGTGGCGGCGCAAACCGAAGTCAGGGACTGGTTGGTTGGAATGCAAAAGGAAATCGGCCAAACCGGCAATTTTGTGACCGAGGGGCGGGATCAGGGAACCGTGGTGTTCCCCGAAGCGGTCTGCAAATTTTTCCTGACGGCGGCACCGGGTGAACGGGCCAAGCGCCGGATGGAGGATTTGCGGAAGTCCGGGGCTCCGGATTTGCCATCTTTGGAAGAACTGGAGGCCAGCATCATCGAGAGGGACCGCAGGGACAGCACCCGTGCAACCGGGCCCCTAGTCGCCGCCCATGATGCCATCCTTGTGGATACAACCTCCCTGTCCAAGGACGGGGTGGTGGACAAGCTCGAGAGCGAGGCCCGGCGCAAGTTGGCCGGGGTTGGAGTCCAATGAACGCACCCCACAGACTGCCGCCAGTTGTGGAGTCCGAGGTGGATATCACCACCGAAGATGCCCTTTGGTACAACATCGTCTACTACTTCACCAAAGCGTATTTCACGCTGTTCCACGACATCCGGACCGTGGATGCCTGGCGGGTCCCCTCCAAGGGGCCGGTCCTGCTGCTGCCCAACCACACCAGTTTTTACGATCCCCCCGTGGTGGGTGTGGCATTGCAGCGACGGTCGTTCTACCTGGCCCGGAAAACTTTGTTCAACAACCGGCTATTCGCCAAACTGATCAAGAGCATCAATGCCATACCCATCGACCAGAAGAGCGCCGGTTGGGATGGAATCCGCCACTCCATCACCCTTTTGGAAAACCAGAAAGCCCTGGTGATTTTCCCCGAAGGGACCCGCACCATGGATGGCGAGATGGTGGACTTCCAACCCGGTGTTCACCTGTTGCTGAAGCGCTGCCCCGTTCCGGTGGTTCCCGTTGGAATTGCCGGCGCCCATGAGTCGCTTCCAATGAGCAAGGGGATCCGCGGTTTTTCCCCCCTCGGACTTCGGCACACCCGCCACAACGTGGTGGTGGCTTTCGGCGAACCGGTCGATGGCCATGCCCTCGCTGAAATGCCCAGGAAGGAAGCCCTGCGACGCATGGAGGGATTGGTAAAGGCCCAGGTCACCCGCGCCCGCGAGGTGCACAAGTCCCGTCAAAAAGTTTGAATCGTTAATCGCCGTTAGCTTTTTATATTTCCTTGCCTTGCCATGGTGGCGGGGGTAAGTTTTCCTTCTGAGCCGTTCCCGCCAATCGCGGCCGCGGGCTAAAGTGCCCGCTTTTTTCGGTGAACCCTTCCAGGGGGTCTCCCATGCTGGAATTTCGTGTTCCCCCTGGGGATAACCGTTTGTGCGACGGTTTTTCCCGTAGGACTTGGCTGAGGTTGGGTGGTGTTTCCGCCTTGGCGGGCGCATGCGCCGGCGTGACTGGCAAAAACCTCCGCGCAGGGCAACGCGCGAAGGCAAGTGCCAAAAGTGTGATCGTCCTATTCCATTTGGGTGGGCCACCCCAGCATGAAACTTGGGATCCGAAACCGGATGCCCCTGTTGAAATTCGTGGGCCCTTTGGAACCTTGCCTACCAGCGTTCCGGGTATCCGGGTGGGTGAATTGATGCCCAGGACGGCGTCCCAGGCTCACCGGGTTGCCGTACTACGGGCAGTGTCAACCAATGACAACGCGCATTCCTCGAGCGGTTACTGGATGATCACCGGGGTTCCGCATTCACCCACCAATGTCGAAAATGCCAAATTGGGCGCACCCAACGATTGGCCCAGCATGGGAGCTAGAATCAGGGCCTTGCGAGGCGGGCCCGGGGGAATGCCTGCCAGCGTCACCCTGCCGGAGCATATCTGGAACACGGGGGGAATCCCCTGGCCAGGACAAGATGCCGGTTTTCTGGGGAGGGCAAACGACCCCTGGCTCTTGCCTTGCATGCCGCACCAGCAAGGATTTTCAGTGGGCGGGGTGACATTGCCCGCTGAAATCCCCGTCGAGCGTCTGAACGACCGGGCTGGGTTGGCCAGGTCCCTGGACAGGGTGGAACGGTCGGTTGAGGGATTGGTTCCCGGCCTGTGGGGTGATCAGGGCCAGCAGGCGACCACGGCGCTGGACTTGATCCGTTCGGGCGCCGCTCGGCGCGCCTTCCGCCTGGAAGAGGAGCCCCAAACCCTGCGGGCCCGCTACGGGGACAACCGCTGGGGGCAAAGTGTATTGTTGGCCCGGCGCCTGGCCCAGGCTGGGGTTCCTTTCATCCAGGTCAATTGGTGCCGGATGCCCGGGGATACCGATGACAGCCCGGCCTGGGATACCCACAACAAGAATGCGGAGCGGTTGAAGTCCCCCCTGATGCCCATCATGGATGCGGCCTATTCCGCCCTGCTGGAGGATTTGCACCAGCGCGGCATGTTGGATGAAACCCTGGTGGTGTGGTGCGGGGAATTCGGGCGCACCCCAAGGCACAACCCTGGCGGGGGCCGAGACCACTGGGGGCATGTTTTCTCCGCCGCATTGGCTGGTGGAGGGATTCGTGGCGGGGTGGTCCATGGGGCATCCGACAGGATGGGTGCCCATCCCAAGGATGGTCGCGTGGAACCCCAGGACCTTTGGGCCACGGTGGTCGACCGCATGGGGATCCATCCGGACACGGAATTCAAGGACCCACAGGGACGGCCTTTCCCCATCGCCCGAGGCAAGGTGATCGAGCCCATTTTGGCATGATTTTGTTTGACGCTTAGCCGTGGCGGAGCAAGCGCGCCGCCTTGGGGGCGAAGTAGGTCAAGATGCCGTCGGCGCCCGCCCTTTTGAACGACAGAAGGCTTTCCAGCATGGCCTTGTCATGGTCCAGCCAGCCGTTGGCGGCGGCGGCGGTGAGCATGGCGTATTCGCCGCTCACCTGGTAGGCGAAAGTTGGCACCTCGAATTGACGCTTCACCCGCGTGAGGATGTCCAGGTAGGGCATACCCGGTTTCACCATCACCATGTCGGCGCCCTCAGCCAGGTCCAGGGCCACCTCGCGGAGGGCCTCTTCCGCGTTGGCCGGATCCATCTGGTAGGTTTTTTTGTCGGCACCTCCCAGATTGGCGGCCGACCCCACGGCATCCCGGAACGGTCCATAAAAAGCCGAGGCGTATTTCGCGGCATAGCTGAGGATGGCGACCTGGTCATAACCGGCCAGGTCCAGGGCCTTTCGAATCGCCCCGATTCGTCCGTCCATCATGTCCGAGGGGGCGATCACATCGCATCCCGCCCTCGCCTGCGTCACGGCCTGTTTGCACAGCACCTCAACCGTCGGGTCGTTCACCACATACCCGTCCCGGACCAGGCCGTCGTGGCCGTGCGAGGTGTATGGATCCAGCGCCACATCGCAAATCACGCCCAGTGAGGGCACCTGATGCTTCAGCGCGCGGATGGCCCTGCAGGCGAGATTTTCCGGGTTGACCGCCTCCACCCCGTCGGGGGTTTTACGCTCAGCGGGGGTCACGGGGAACAGCGCCACAGCCTGAATACCCAAACCGTGGGCCTCGGCGGCCGCCTCAACCAGCAGGTCGATGGACAAGCGTTCCACCCCTGGCATGCTCACCACCGGTTCCCTGGTTCCCGCGCCTTCGCGGACAAAAACCGGCCAGATGAGATCCGAGGGGGAAAGGGTGTTTTCCGCAACCAAGGACCGGATCCAGGGAGACCGGCGCAAACGCCGGGGCCGGGCGACCGGAGGCCATGCGGGGGCCGGGATGAAGTTGTCCATGAACTAGGGCCTGTGGATGACGAGGGAGCCTACGGCCTGGGATCAACGGGTGGGCAGGGCCTTTTCCGCTCCCGGGAATTCCTCAGGAACCGGTTGGGTCACCTTGCCGGTCGCCGCCCATTCGGTGCCCCGGTTGAGGGTTGTCTGGAATCCGACACATTTCATGGACACCGTGCCGTGCCCCATGGTGGTGTGGAAAACCCGGCCCTTGCCGTAATCAATGGTGAAAAGGATCGGCTCGTTGAGTCCGGTGCCACCGGTGGCTTTGGCTGAATTGGCATAGGCCAACAGGGTGAAATTCTGGGCCGGGCCGCGCAAGCGGTCATACAACTCGTCGGTGGTGTGCCGCCACGCCTTGGGCAGGCCCTTCATGATCGGGTGTTCGGCATCCGCCGTTTGCAGCACGAATTCGTGCTGGGCCCCGTGGCTTCCGCCATTGCCCTTGGTGGAGTCTCGCACCACCTTGCCTTCGGTGAAACGGATGTAGGGCCCGTTCTTTTCATTCCGCCCGCCCCAGCCGCCCAGGCCGATCATCTCGTTGTACTCGGGCCACTCGGGGA
Source organism: Gemmataceae bacterium (assembly GCA_017853285.1). Taxonomy (GTDB): domain Bacteria; phylum Planctomycetota; class Planctomycetia; order Gemmatales; family Gemmataceae; genus UBA6894. The sequence goes on along the minus strand of JAFMJU010000092.1, from coordinate 4,440 downwards.
AGGAGTTGTTGGCGGCGTGCACCACCACCAGGCCGCCACCATTCTTCACAAAATTTACGAAATCGGCCCGGGTCTCCTCCGGCCAGGCTTTGCCGTTGTAGTTCGACACCACCACGGCATAGTCGGAGAACTTGGGACGGAAGCCGGTCGTGTCCCTCGGGCCAGTGGTGGCGACATCCACCTTGAAAAGCCCCGTTTTTTCAAGGGTGGATTTCAGGATCGGGGTGGTCGCTTTCCAGTCGTGGTTGTTCTGGCCGTCAACAATAAGGGCTTTCAATGGGTCCGCTGCGCCGGCAAACGGGGCGAGCGCCAGGCCAAAACACAGGCAGGCGGCCCTGAAAAGGAACGAACGCATGATTCTCTCCGTTAAATGCTGAAGCAGTCCCGATATTCTCACATGGCTGATTCTAACCGTGGCGCTCCGCCTGTGAAAGCGGTTGGATGCCCAGACTTTCAAACAGGATGTTGAATCGCGGGCGGGGCGATCGGGGGAACAGCAAGCAGCAGATCCCGGTAAAGACGGTCAAAGATATACGCGCCCAACTCCAGGCCTTCCTCGATGAAATAACGCCGACCGAGGTCATCCCAGAGTGGCTCAAGCACCGCGAAAAACTCCTCGGCGTGGCGCTCGTCTATCTCGGCGTGCAACTTGTAATGGACCAATTGCCCGGCGGCCAGGAAACCACGCTCCACCACCGCCTTTCCTATGAAGGCCGAAATGGAAGCGAACGCATGCTCGATGATTCCCATGCAGGCCACTCCCACTTCCAGTTCATCATGGATGCAGGCGGTGGATAGCACGCTGTTGAAAGCCCGCAGCGCCGGCGCCACAGGCAGGGTTTTCAGCCTGCCCGGATCGGCGCCTATCCGGCCCAAAAACTCCTGGAATGTGTTGTGGTGAAAACAGTCTTCCCGGAACCCTCCATGCTCCTCCACCAGGTTGTGAAGAATGTCCAGACGCTGGCGCGGGTCAGGGATCCTTCCCACCAGCGCCGCCATGGGCCTCGGGAAAAAGGTGACGGCAAAAAAGAATTGCTCCTGGGTGGAACGGAATTGGTCTATGGTCATCGACCCGTCCGCAAGGGCCTTGAAGTAGGGGCCTTCCTTGATGTTCACCCGGGCGAGTGCCTCATTGGCGCGATGGGTCACCCTGGGCGCGCGACCCGGGGGATTTACTCTGGGATTTTCAGTCGCCATGGCTCAAATCTCGGAGGTGTTGATCAGCCAGGGGAACTGGTGGGCAAGTTCGAACCTGGGGCCGCCGGCGTAAACAGTCGCGGTGGCTATCTCGGTTTCCAGGCCCAGGGCTTTTAGGCGATCGCGCCATTCCGGTCCCTCAATTGAGGGGCGCGAGAAGAAAAGGCCTGGAAATCCAAGGGCTTGCGCCTTCGGCAGCGCGTATTGGACCAACTTCACTCCCGCGGAAGGGGAGGCGCAGCCCAGGCAGGCCAGGTGGGCGGATTGAATCTCCTCTCCCGCGTCATCCACCAGACGCTTGGCGAGGCGGGTGTCCTCCAGACGGGCGCATGCCCGGCCGTTGGTTTCCATCAGCCAGACTGGTTTTATCCCGGAACGCATCTCGGGTAATCCACCCGTTGTCGCGAATTTGCCGACTGAAAGCCTTTTGAAGCACGATATTCCGGCTGATTCCCGGTTGAGCACGACGCAACCCGCTGATGGCGTGGAAGGCCTGGTGGAAGTCCTGAAAATCCAAACCTGGCCCACCGCCCGGGCCGAGGGTATGCCCAACTTGCCGGTGTATCGCCCCGGAGCTGTCCTGGTTCCATCCATCACAACGCCAAAGGCGCTGTCAGCCCTGCCTGCAAGCCAGGACCTGGCAGCCAGGTAAAGGTGGAATAACGCCCAGCCTCCCCGCGCGGTGGGGGCGGATTTGAGATCGCCCAGGTAAACCGCGTGGCGCTCGGTTTCATCGGGGAAAATAACCGGACGCAGGGCGCATCCCAACACGCCCAACGGCTTGGCAGATGGGCCGTTCCCGACGGCCACCAGGCTGAGCCCTTCGCCCATGCTCCGGTAAAAACGCGAGTAATCCTCCCCGTGGCTGATTCTGAACCAGCGGTCGTGGCCGAGGGGATAACGGAAATTGCGCTCAAAATAATCCAGGTCGGTTGATAATTCGGGAGGGCAGGGCGCTTCCAGTTCAATCACCCGCATTTTTTTCACCCAGATGCAGCGCCCGATAAAAGAAACTCCTGTCCCTGGCAAGGAGTCGATTGCTTTCATCCGGCAGCCAATGAAAATTATGCCCCAAAGCGGTGATGTCGAGAGAGGAATTTAGCTGTCGGATAAAAATCAGGCCACCCGGGCGGAGGGCCCGGGCGGAAGCGGCAAGCGTCTGGCGGGCTTCCTCCGGGCCCAGCCAATCGAGGATGTTGGAAAGGTGCACGAGGTCAAAGCTGCCCGGCCTTGTCGCAGCCAGGAAATCTGCCATGAAAGCGCGGTGATATCGGGCCAACGGTGGGTTTTCGACAGGCGGGGAATCCAGCCATGGTGCGGGATTTCCAGGGGGATAAGAGCAGGCCAGCATTTGCCACAGGAACGGGTTGGTGCCGGCTGGAAGGTTTGCCAACACATGGCGGACCCGCCCCGCGAAATGACTGGAAAAAGGCTCGACCGGATTGCGGGTGGCGGCCTCTCCAAAAAGTGACACCAGCGTGGAAAGGCTGAAAACCTCTTCCATCACCGCATCAAACCGAAAGCCGATCGGTTTTTTGGGATCCAAGGGGCCGTCGGATGTTGAAAACGGGGTCTTGCCCGCCAGGATTGCCTGCCATTCCTTCCGGTCGGTTTCAAGCAGGTAGGCGAGCCTTTGGAAGGCCGCCTCGTACCGGCCAGCATGGTCCGGGCCCCTGCGGCAGACCCATTCCAGCGGGCCAAAAATGGCATCCTGGAGGCCCAAACTTGACAGCAAAGGCGGAAGCGCCTTGCGTCGAAATGTTTCGGTGCCTCCATGACCTAGCAAAGCCCGCCTTTCCTCGGGGGCGGCGCTTTCCAGCAGGTGCAGTTTCAGGCGGGTCAGGGCCAACTGGGCGGGATTGGCATCGACCAAATCCAGCGATGCGACCAAGCGGTTGCCAGCCAAAAAGGCGGCTGTGCAACCGCCGGAGGCGATCATGGCAACCCGCGCCTGGCAACCCAGCCGGTTGACCACCCAATCATCCAAAAGGGGGTCTTCCCTCGTTTGGGAAAAGGCAAGGGGCAGATTTTTGGCCTTTTCAAGCCAATCGCCATCCTGCCCGGGATGATTTGCCATGAAAATCCCTGGCATCATGGGCGGCGGACATGGAAGAACGGAAGGGGAGGGATTCGAACCCTCGGTGGGATTTCTCCCACACCGGTTTTCAAGACCGGAGCAATCGGCCGCTCTGCCACCCTTCCAAGATTATTAATTTACCGAAGCGATACCCGCCTTGTACAGGCTCCCTGACGGGCCGTGAAGGTGTCAGGGCTTGCCGGAGCAATAATCCAATGGGATGATAAGTCCTGATGTATTTCCAGTCAGGGGAACAAGTTGTGGATAATTCAAACGACGGCAACCAGCCTGGGCAAAATAGCCCAAAACCGGCCAAGACCGGTTCCTGGTGGATGGTTGGGGTAATTTCCCTCGTGCTTCTGGCGGCTGGTGGATTGTTGATCCATGAAAAAAGCCCATTGAACATCACCAACCTGCTGGCCGGGATGGAGCACGACGGACGTTATGCCAGCGAATGGCGCGCGGAACTCAAGTCCCCAGAAAAGGACAAGCGCCGGGCCGCGGTGATCGCGGTTGGCAATATGGTGGACAAAACGCCCGCCACAATCGCAACTTTGTCAGAGATTCTCGCCCAGGACCCGGAAGCTGAAATCCGGATCGAGGCGGCATTGTCCATGAGCAAAATCAAACCGGAAGCCCCGCAGGCTGTGGAATCCTTGGCAAAGGGGCTGAAGGATGAAAACCTCTGGGTCCGGATGAATTGCTCCCAAACACTGGGTCTATTGCAAAACCAGGCGGCTTCGGCTGCCCCAGCGATTCGTGAGGCAATCAAGGATCCTGTGAATCAGGGCAAAACCAGCGGGTTCTTCAACACAATCCACGAGTCCCTTGTCATGACGCTGGCCAAGGTGACTTCAGGGACCCCTGATGGGGTTGATGTTGTTTGTGACGCCCTGGAGAAAGCCACCACCCGTCAGGCCAAGGTAACTTTCATTCAGGCGGTTGCCAGGATCGGGGCCCCGGCCCGCGAGAGGGGTGGCCCTCTATTGGCCAAATTAAAGGAAGATCCCGATCAGGGAATAAGCGACGAGGCTACCTACTGCCTTGCAGTCCTGCGAGGGGAAAAGGCCGAACCGGAGGCCCCGATTCGCCCCGCCCAGAAAGGCGGGAACGGCAAGGGCGGTCCTGGCGGATTTCCAGGTGGAGATTTCAAGGGCAAGGGTGGT
>JAFMJU010000091.1 GCA_017853285.1 Gemmataceae bacterium | reverse complement strand
GTGGGCAGCGAGATGCTGAGCCTGGTGCGTGACAGCTACAAGAACGAGGAATCGATCGAGTGGAAGCGGCTCCATCGCCTAGCTGATTTTGCCTATTTTGACCACAGTATCCACCTGGCCAAGGGTATTGGCTGCGCCAGCTGCCACGGTCGGATCGACCTGATGCAGGCGGTGTACCAGAAGGGCACGCTGCTGATGGAGTGGTGCCTGGACTGCCATCGGGCTCCCGAGAACCACCTGCGCCCCCGCGACCAGATCACGAACATGGCCTGGAGCGCCGAGCAGTACAAGGATCCGGCCGATCCAGACAAGGTTTGGACCCAGCATGAGCTGGGCACAAAGCTGAAAGAGCAGTACCAGGTGCGTTCCTTGATCGAATGCTCCACCTGCCACCGCTGACAGGCGCACGGCGCCACCAAGAGATTGGCGAAAGCCCACTGGAATCAATTAGACCCGTTCGGAAGACCAGCCAGCCATGAGCATCAAACCGGTTCTTGCCGATGCGCCCAAGGATGAGGCAACCGCCGCGCCCAAGATGTGGCGGAGCCTTGAGGAGCTTCTGGAGAAGCCTGATTTCCAGTCGATGCTGACCCGGGAATTCCCTTCCCAGGCTGGTGAATGGGCTGATCCGCTTTCGCGTCGCACCTTTCTCTCGTTGATGGGGGCCTCCATAGCCTTGGCGGGCGCCACGGGCTGCCGTCAGCCTGGTGGTACCACCGTGCCCAATGTGGTGGATGTGGAGGGTACCCAACCGGGCCGTCCGCAATACTTCGCCACCTCCATGCCCTTGGGCGGCTACGCCACACCCGTTTTGGCCAAGAGCTATGAAGGCCGGCCGATCAAGATCGAGCCGAACACCCAGCACCCCTCGTTTGCCGGCGCCCCGGATGGGGTTTCGGTTGGCACCGACCTGTTCGCGCAGGCCTCGGTTCTGGGGATGTATGATCCCGATCGTGAATTCGGCCTGAATTTCGAGGGATCGGCGACGACCTGGGATGACTGCCTGCGCGCCTTGAAAAAGTCTCTCGCGGCTCTCGACAAGGCGAACCAGGGGTCAGCCATCCGGGTTCTGACCGGGACGGTGACCTCGCCGACCGAGAAGGATCTGGTTCAGCGGTTCCTGAAGAAATACCCCGGAGCCCGTTGGCACCAGCATGAGGCCCTGGCCTCCGACAACGGGATCGAGGGGAACACCCTGGCTTTTGGCCAGGCTCTGGAAGCCCATCCGGTGCTGCATGATGCCGCCAAGGGCGTGCGGGCGGATGTGATCGTCACGATCGACAGCGACCTATTGAACCAGGGGCCGGCTCATTTGGCCCTGGTTCGCCAATACGGTGAGTTGCGTGATGCCGCCAACACGGTTGGCATGACCCGGTTGTATGCCATCGAACCAACCCTTTCGGTGACCGGCACGAAGGCTGACCATCGCCTGGCGGCGCGGCCTAGCGCGATACCCGCCCTGGTGGCCCATTTGGGCCACCTGCTGGGCGCGGCCGGCGGAAAGCCTGCCGTTGGACTGGAAGCATCGGAGGAGAAATTCATTCAGGTGTTGGCCGCCGACCTGAGGGAAAAATCCCACGACCACAAGGGTGCCAAGCTAGCGAAGCCCGAAAGCCGCTCTGGCAAAACGGTGCTGGTGGCCGGGCCGCGGCAGCCCAAGGAAGTGCACGCGCTGGTCGCCTCGATCAACAGCAAGTTGGGCAACCAAGGCAAGACGGTGCATTATCGCGCGCCGCTGGCGGCCGGACGCCCCTTGCCGGCGGACAACACGCTGGCCCAGTTGACCGACGACATGAACGCCGGACGGGTGAAATTCCTGCTGGTGGTGGACGGCAACCCCGCCTACTGCGCGCCCTCGGATGTGCCCTTCGGGGCGGAGTTGGTCAAGCTCTCAGGCAAGAAGGACTGCACCACCGCCTATTTGGGGCAATATGAGGACGAGACGGCGATCAAGTCCCAATGGCGCATTCCGCAGTCGCATTATCTGGAACAGTGGGGTGACCTGCTGGCCCATGACGGCCGGGCCTGCCTGGTCCAACCGCTGATCGCCCCGCTGTTCCGCGGGCATTCGACCAACGAGCTTCTGGCCGGCCTTCTGGCGGTGGAATCCGACCCGAGCAAGGAAAGCAAGGATGCCCCGCTGGTGGAGCGTCAGGGCTACGACCTTGTCAGGCGGTACTGGAAGGCTTGGTTCGAGGAGAAACGCGGCGCGAATCCCGAGCTGGGCAAATTTAAGGATTTCGAGGCTTTCTTCCGCAACGCGGTGCACGATGGCTGGGTGGCCGGGACGGCTGTCGCTCCCGTTGAAGCCAAGCTGAACGAGGCTGGCTTGGGCGGCTTGGCATTGCCGTCCAAGCTGGGTGGCCTGGAAGTTGTGTTCACCCAGGACGACACCGTCTATGACGGGCGGTTCGCCAACAACGGCTGGTTGCAGGAGGCTCCCAAGCCGATCACCAAGATCACCTGGGACAACGCCGCCTACGTGGGCTACAAGACCGCCCTCGAGGACCTGAAGCTGGAACTGAAGCGCGAAAAGCGCGGCAGCAAGGAATACATCGCGCCAGCCAAATCGTTCGGTATCACCGGCGGCGAGCATGGCCGGGCGTATGTGGATGTCATCGAGTTGGAAGTGGGCGGCCAGAAGCAGATGATGCCCGTTTGGGCGCTGCCCGGCGTGGCTGACGGTGTGGTGGTGGTGCAACTGGGTTATGGCCGCACCCGGGCGGGCCGCGTGGGCGGCATGCTGGTGGGCGAGGGCAAGGCCACCCCCGACAAGGTGGGCAATGGCAAGTCTGGCGATGTGGTGGGCGTGAGCTGCTACACGCTGCGATCCAAGAATCGGCTTTGGACCGCCACCGCGACCGCAAAGGTCACCGGCAAGTCCCACCTGCTGGCCTGCGTACAGGGCCACCACAGCATGGAGCAAGACGGCCGCCCGGTGCCGCTTGTGCGAGTCGGCACGCTGGCCGAGAATGCCAAGGGATTCGGCTGGGTGGAAGGCGAGTCCGGAGATCACGCCGGGCACGACCACAAGGATCACAAACACGAGGGCAACGATCACGGGCATGAGCATCGCCTGCCGCTGACGTTGCTGCCTAATGACGAGCACCCGATCTCGGGTTACGAGTACGCGCAGAAGGTCAACCGCTGGGGCATGGTGATCGACCTGAACCGCTGCACGGGCTGCTCCGCCTGCGTGGTGGCGTGCCAGTCGGAGAACAACAGCCCGGTGGTGGGCAAGCACGAGGTGAGCCGCGGTCGCGAGATGCACTGGATCCGGGTGGACCGTTATTTCCAGGTGAACTTCGAGGATTTGAACAAGGCCTCGGAGGTGAAGACCTACCACCAGCCGGTGCCCTGCATGCAGTGCGAGAACGCGCCGTGCGAGCAGGTGTGCCCGGTGGCCGCCACGGTGCACAGCTACGACGGCCTAAACGACATGGTGTACAACCGGTGCGTGGGCACGCGGTACTGCTCAAACAACTGCCCCTACAAGGTGAGGCGGTTCAACTTCCTGCAGTACACCGATTACACGACCCCCACGCTGAAGCTGCTGAACAACCCCGAGGTGACGGTTCGCACCCGCGGCGTGATGGAGAAGTGCACCTACTGCGTGCAGCGCATCCGCCACGCGGAGATCAGCGCCGAGAAGCGGGCCATCGCCCAGGCGGAAGCCCAGAACAAGGGCATCAGCCGCGAGAAGGAAGTGAAGGACCCGAACAAGGTCCAAGTCCGGATCAAGGACGGCGAGGTTATCACGGCCTGCCAGGGTGCCTGCCCGGCCGGCGCCATCGTCTTCGGGGACATGAACGACCCGAACAGCCGGATCCACAAGCTGAAAAACAACCCCGCCACCAAGGGGCTGAACTATTCCCTGCTGGAGGGTCTGAACACCTTCCCGCGGACGACCTACCTGGCGGGCCTGCGCAATCCCCACCCGGATCTGGAGGCCCCCGCCAACAAGGGGTGAGATGACAGACATGGCGACGAAAGAGGCGAAGGTGCCCGAGAAGGAATCACTCTTCACCGGCACCTACAACTTCGGGACAGTCACCTCGAAGATCAACGACATCGTCACGGGGCCGACCGGCAAGGGCTGGATCTTCGGTTTCGCGGTGTCGTTCCTGATCCTGCAGGTGCTGCTGATGGCGGTCACCTGGCTGCTGTACGAGGGCATCGGCACCTGGGGCGTGAACGTTCCGGTGGGCTGGGGCTTCGACATCATCAACTTCGTGTGGTGGATCGGCATCGGCCACGCGGGCACCCTGATCTCGGCCATCTTGCTGCTGTTCCATCAGCAATGGCGCACCTCGATCAACCGGTTCGCCGAGGCGATGACCCTGTTCGCCGTGGCCTGCGCGGGTTTGTACCCGTTGGCCCACATGGGCCGGCCCTGGTTCTTCTACTGGCTGATGCCGTACCCCAGCACCATGCAGCTTTGGCCGCAGTTCCGCAGCCCGCTGATCTGGGACGTGTTCGCGGTCTCGACCTACCTGACCGTGTCGCTTCTGTTCTGGTACACGGGCCTGGTGCCTGACTTCGCCAGCTTGCGCGACAAGGCCAAGAACATCTGGGCGCGGCGGGCCTATGGCATCTTGAGCCTGGGATGGCGCGGCGCGGCCCGCCACTGGCACCGTTATGAGACCTCGTACCTGCTGCTGGCCGGCCTGAGCACCCCGCTGGTGCTGTCGGTGCACACGATCGTGTCGTTCGACTTCGCGGTGGGCAATGTCCCCGGGTGGCACGCCACCATCTTCCCGCCCTACTTCGTGGCCGGCGCCGTGTTCGCCGGTTTCGCCATGGTGGTGAACCTGGCGATCCCCGCGCGGGCAGCCTACGGGCTGAAGGACTACATCACCGACAAGCACCTCGACAATATGGCGAAGGTCATGCTGGCCAGCGGCTGGATCGTGTTCTTCGGGTACGGGGTGGAGGCGTTCATGGCCTACTACTCGGGCAGCCCGGAGGAGCGCGACCTGTTCATGAAAAACCGGGCCTTTGGCCCCTATGGCGTTTGGTATTGGATGCTGATCCTGTGCAACGGCATCATCCCGCAGTTGTTCTGGTGGGAGCACTTCCGTCGCAGCATGTTCTGGCTGTGGGCCATCAGCTTCGTGATCAATGTGGGCATGTGGCTGGAGCGGTTCGTGATCCTGATGAGCCTGCAGCGCATCCCGTGGCAGTCCTCGGCGTGGGGACAGTACTGCCCCACCTTCTGGGACCTGACGACCTACTTCGGCACCTTCGGGTTGTTCTTCACCCTGTTCTTCCTGTTCCTGCGGCTGGTGCCGATGATCTCCGCGTTTGAGATGAAGCACCTGCTTCCTGAATCGCACACCCACGCTCCTGGCTCTGGAGGGCACCACTGATGGGCGCCGCCCCGGCAAAGAAGGCCGCTTATGGCCTATTGGCTGAGTTTGACAACCCCCAGGCGCTGGTGGACGCGGCCGACCGCGCCCGCCGCGAGGGCTTCGTGAAAATGGAGGGGTACAGCCCCTTCCCGGTTGAGGGGTTGCGCGAGGCGTTGGGCCAGAAGCGCACCCTGATGCCCGTGGCCATCTTCTTCGGTGGCATCACCGGTACGATGACGGGCTTCCTGCTGCAGACGCTGACCTCGGGCAGCCTGCCGCGCGAGTGGGACCAGTGGATACCCCTGAACCAGTGGTTCAACTACAGGCTGAACATCGCCGGGCGCCCCTTCTTCTCCTGGCAGGCGTTCGTGCCGCCCATGTTCGAGCTGACCATCCTGTTTGCGGCCTTCACGGCGGTTTTCGGGATGCTGGCGATCAATGGTTACCCGAGGCTGAACCACCCGCTGTTCGAGGTGCCTGAATTCGGGCGCGCCAGCGTGGACCGTTTCTTCCTGTGCATCGAGGCGGACGACAAGTTGTTCGACGCCGAGAAGACACGGGAATTCCTGAATCATCTGAAGCCCCTGACCATATCGGAGGTGCCGGCATGACCGCCCCCCGGCTGAGCATGGCGCTGTGCGCCGCCCTGGCTTTGGGTGCCTCTGGTTGCTACCAGGACATGGCACTGCAGCCCAAGCTGAAACCCCAGGAGCCCACCTCCTTCTGGGCGGATGGCCGTTCGACCCGGCCCCCCGTGGAGGGCACCATCGCCCGGGGCGCACTGAACGAAGACACCTGGTATTTCACCGGCAAGGTGAAGGAAGCCCCCTCCACCCCGACCACTGGCACGGTGAGCGCGGTCGAGGTGCTTGGGCAGTATGCCGACGCCTTCCCGGAACCGGTGACTGAGGCCACCCTGAAGCGTGGCCGCGAGCGGTACAACATCTACTGCAACGTGTGCCACGGCCAGACCGGCGCGGCAGACGGCACGATCGTGATGCGGGGTTTCCTGAAGCCGCCGGCCTTCTGGGAACAGGCGGATGACAAGCGCGCCCACCTCAGTCGCGGACTGAAATACCAAGGGGCCGGGGATGTGGCCCTGGCAGACGCCCCGGTGGGCTACCTTTTCCATGTGATCACACACGGGTACGGGGCCATGGGCACCTACTCGGCTCAGGTGCCTGTGGCTGACCGGTGGGCGATCGTCGCCTACATCCGGGCGCTGCAGGAGGCCAACCGCAAGGGAGGCGTGGCCGCGAACACCGCCGCCGCGCCCGCGACGGAGGGTGCCCGCTGATGGCTGCTGACTCGACACACGATCTTCTGGAAAAAGCCAAGCCGCGCATCAACAAGGCGGCAGGCACGGCGTTAGTGGTGGGCCTTGCCGGCCTGGGCACCGCGGCTGTGCTGGCCGCTGTGGTTGGGGTTGGCCCGTTTTTCCGCAGCCTGCTGATCGGTTACATCCTTCCGTTCGGTTTGATGATGGGATCATTGGTCCTGCTGATGATCCAGTGGTGCACCGCCGGGTACTGGGGTTATGTGGCCAGGCGCCCGCTTGAGGCCGCCACCCGAACCCTGCCTGCCATGGCGTTGATCTTCGGCCTGATCGCCGCGGGCGGCCTGACAGGTGTCTTCGAGATCGGCCATGGGGACACCCACGCCGAGCACCCGAATGCCAACCTGAACGAAGTGAGCGATCATCGACTGTGGCCTTGGGCCGACCACGAGCTGGAATACCCGCATCACGAGGCGCTGGTGGTGGACGCCAAGCGCGGGTATCTGAACGTGCCGTTCTTTGCCGCGCGGTCTGTTGTGGCTTTTGTGATCTGGATCGCGCTGATGCTGGCCCTGAACCGAGTGGCGCGCCGCGAGGACGCCGAGGGCAGCAGCCAGAAACTGCGCGACCTGGGCATGCAATTCTCCGGCCCCGGTATCGTGATTTACTCGATCACCATGCTGTTCATCAGCACCGACTGGAGCATGTCGCTGCAGCCCGCCTGGTATTCCTCGATGTACCCGGTGATCTTCGGGTTCAGCCAACTGCTGGGCGCCATGTGCCTGAACGCCGTGGTTTTCGTGTTCCTGCGGAAAGACATCGTCGATCTTTCGAGCGGCCGCAACAAGAAGGTCATGCGCGACCTCGGCAGCCTGATCCTCGGGTTCGTCGTGTTTTGGACCTATATCAGTTTCTCGCAGTATCTGCTGATCTGGTCGGCCAACCTGAAAGAGGAAGTGCCCTATTACATCGCGCGCACGAATGGCGGGTGGCAGTACCTGACGGCCATCCTGGCCTTTGGCCACTTTGTCATTCCGTTCTTCGTGCTGCTGCTCCGCGAGGTGAGCCGGTCCGGCAAGTGGCTGGTCCGGGTTGCCGTTTTCATTTTGGCTATGCGGTATGTGGACATTTACTGGCAATTCAAGCCGGCCTTCAGCCCTGGCCGTTGGAATTTCGCCAGCCTGGAAACGGTGATGGATCTGGGCGCGGCTGTCGGCCTGCTGGGGCTGTGGGGCTTCCTGTTCCTGAAGCAATTGGGCAAGCATGACCTGTTGCCCGCGAATGACAACCGTCGGGAAACCGAGCCGGTGCACACGGTTTCGGACGATGTGGAGATCGCCGCCAGCCACGGCTGAGCGGCTTCCGGACCTGATCGGGCTGCGTAGGGCGAGCAAGGGTTTTGGAGGTGGCGTGATGTCGGGCAACCAGATGGATGTGGCCTTCGAACGCAAGGATGTGAAGAGTGGCGTGGCCTACATCTTCATGGCCTTTGTCACGGCCATGATTTTGGGGGCCATTGTCGCAGTCAATCTGCTGTTTGCCTTCTTCACCCATTTCGAACAGGAGCGGAAAGTCCTGACGGATGAGGTGCTGCGGTCCAAGCGTGTGGCCTACCATGAACAGGTGAGGGCCGAGATCCAGAAGAAGTACAGCGACGCCATCCCTGACAACCCGGCCGAGGCCGCCGTCCAGGCCAAGATCGCTTTCGACCGGATCTCTGTGAACGATGTGGTGCGTCCCCCGTTCGCGACGGTGGCGCCGCTGGAAGGGGCCGACATCCTGTCGCCGTTGCACTCTGGCGGGCAGCCGAACGAATTCACCATCGGTCGGGAAAATATTCTGGAAGGCAACCAGCGGCTGGAGAAGGCTGGCATCGTTTCGGTGATGACCAAGCTGGGCCAGCCCGGTGCCCTGAAGAGCCGGCCCAAGGCGGAGCATCCTGCCATGCCTTTGGAGACCAATGGCGGGCGATAAGAGGCCTTTCAGGGAATATTTGAAGGTTGTTTTTGAGTTAAGGAACAGGTGGCGATGCGCGGAATGATGGCGATCTGGCTGGTGATCGGGGTGGCTATGGCCGCCCGCGCCCAGGATGCGCCCGCGCTGAGCAACATTCCGCGAGGTCCGGGCGAGCTGGATGTCAAGGAAGACCAATACAGCAAACTGCGCGAGCAGGTGACCATCGACCAACGGCTGGGCGAGACGGTGCCGCTGGACGCGCCGCTGATGGCGCATGATGGTTCGAGCACCACGCTGGGGAAACTGCTTTCGGCCGGAAAGCCGGTGCTTCTGGTGCCGGCGTATTACCGGTGTCGCCAGCAGTGCAACGTGGTGCTGATGGGCATTTTCGACTGCCTGAAACGGGTGAAGTTCAAGCCCGGCACCGACTTCCAGGTGGTGGTGTTCAGCTTCGACGAGGAGGAGAGCCCTGAAATCGCCGCGCGGAAACGCGAGGAGATGATGCAGGTGACCGGGCGGCCACTGAAGCCGAACAGTGTGTTGCAAGGGGTTTACGACCATCGCACCGTGGCCGAATGGCATTTCATGGTTGCCGCGAAGCCGGTGATCGACCAAATCTGCGGGGCCATCGGGTACAAGTTCGTCCGGGACACGCGAAACAACGAGTTGCTGCACCCGGCCGGGGTGGTTTTCCTGACACCCGAGGGAAAGATCTCGCATTACCGGATGGGTATGAACTACGCCCCGTGGGATGTGGAAAAGGACCTGCAGTTGGCGTCTGACAACGCCATTGGCGGTCTGGTGGACAAGCTTGGTTTTGTGTGCATGAGATACGACCCGCATTCGGGTCGTTACAGCGTCCATGTGATGCGTCTTGTGCAGGCCGGGGCCGTGGTGACCATCCTGGCCTTGGGCGGATTCATTTTCGGCAACCGATTCTTCGGGAAGCCGAAGGGCGGGCAAGGCCTGCCTGACATGGAGGGTACGCGCTGATGTGGGATTTCCCGATCTTCCCGAAGCAGGCCTCGACGGTGGCGTGGTCGGTGGACGCACTGACCTGGTTCATCCTGGCCTACAACGTCCTGATCACCGCCGGTGTTTTTGTCTGCCTGATCTTTTGCGCGATTTTCTTCCGGCAAAAGCGCAAGGGGGAGGTGGGTTCGCAAACTCATGGCGGCCTGCTGCTGGAGCTCACCTGGGCTGTCATCCCGACCATCATCTGCCTGATCACCTTCTGGTGGGGCGTGAAGGTGTACGCAGAACTGCAGGTTCCGCCCGCCGACGCCACGGATGTGTATGTGGTGGGCCGGCAGTGGATGTGGAAGATGCAGTACCCCACCGGTCACAAGGAAATCAACACACTGCATGTGCCGCTCGGCAAGCCGGTGAAGCTGACCATCACGAGCGAGGATGTGCTGCACAGCGTCTGGATCCCGGCCTTCCGGGTTAAATCGGATGCTGTGCCGGGCCGCTACACCACGCTTTGGTTCGAGGCGACCGTGCCGGGCGAGCACAAGCTGTTCTGCACAGAATACTGCGGCACGGAGCACAGCCGCATGATCGGCAAGGTGGTGGTGCTGGAGGAGGCCGAGTACCAGAAGTGGCTGAGCGAGCAGGCCGAGTTCGGCGATGCGCTGCAGGGCCGCAAACTTTTCACCAAGCTGCAGTGCGTGACTTGCCACGCCGGCGAAAGCCAGGCGAAGGCCCCGCTGCTTGAAGAGCTGTACATGAAGAAGATCCCGCTGGCATTCGACAAGGGCAGCCCGGTGGCCCCCGGGACCAGCGTACTGGCGGATGAGAACTACCTGCGGGAATCGATCCGTTACCCGAGCGCCAAGATCGTGGCCGGCTGGCAGCACCCCTCGATCATGCCGGCGTACGACGAGAGCCTGGTGAGCGAGGACGACCTGTTCCAGGTGATCGCCTACATCAAGTCGCTGCGACGGGGCCAGACTCCGCCGCGGATCGAAGTTACCACCCAACCGCGCGCCTTGGGTGCGCCTCAGGGCAAGTGAAACAAGGGTTTGCTGAGGAGGTGACTCGATGAGCACTGCAGTC
>JAFMJU010000090.1 GCA_017853285.1 Gemmataceae bacterium | reverse complement strand
CGAGATCGTCGATGTCGTCTTCGACCGCCGGCGGGGGCGGTGGGGGCACAGGTGCCGTGGCTTCCTCGACAGGGTCTACAGTTTCGGCCTCCGCCTTTTTGCCCGGGGTCTTGCGCGCCCGCTTGGCCGGTTTTTTGGTCGGCTCAGCCTCGGGTACGACCTCGGTTGCCACTTTGCGGGGACGACCGCGCCGTGACTTGGGCGTTTCCGTCGCCCCCGAATCGGAGGCGGAATTCTCTGGGGACTCGATTCCTTCCATTGTCACTCGTTTTCCTGATCAGCACTGCGGGGCGGGTGAGGTGCCTGGCGGTGTGATGCTTCCAAAAAACCATTCCGGGGAGGGGTGCTGCCACGAATTGTTGTTGCCAAATCCGTTCAAAACGCGGAGGTCCGGTGGGAAAATCTCAAGTCTGCATCGTTACCTGCCGTGAAAACGGCCTCTAGGCGGGATTGGAGGCCAAGGCCTCCAACACCTGAATTGTACACGAGACTTGCTTGCCAAGGGCATCCAAATCAGTGGAATTGATTATCTCATCATCCGACAACCGACGCTTCTCGGTCAAGGGGAGCTGCGCTTTTTCCCGGGATTTCCACATTTCCTCAGTCCACCCAGGGCGGGACAAAATCCGCTCCCGCCGCGTTTGATCCGGCGCGTGGACATAAATCAACCGGTCCAAGGAAGGCCTCCAGCCCGACTCCAGCAGCACCGAGGCATCCAAAACCACCCAGCGGGCTCCCGGTTTTTCGGCTTCACGCTCCAGGGCCCGGACCGTTTCCCGCCTGATCCACGGATGGGTGATTTGTTGCAATTTCTTAAGCAAATTCGGGTCTGCGAACACCAAGGCACCCAGCTTTTTCCGGTCGATCTCGCCATCAGCACCTTCAATACCGCCCCCGGGCCCTTCCCCGATTCGCCGGATCACCTCGGCCCGCAAATCAGGCTGGCGCAGGGCCGCATGCCCGATCAGGTCGGCATCCACCGCCTCGGTTCCACCCGCTTCAGCCAGCATCCGGGCCACCAGGCTTTTGCCGCTGCCAATACCGCCAACCACCCCCACCAGGGGGACCTTCAGCTTGACGAATGGCTTGGCGGAAGGCTCAGCCAATCTTGATTTCCTCCACATCCAGCCAGTTGGGGCCGGTCGCCACATCCACCTCCAGGGAAACTTTCAATTTCACTCGCGAAGAAAGTGCTTCCGCCATGCAGGCGTGCAGGCGCTGTGCCAGACGGTCCACCTCAGCCTCGGGCGCCTCCACCACCAGTTCGTCATGGATTTGCAGCACCATCCGCCCCACAAAACCCTCCGCCGGCAGCATGCGGTCCACTTCCAGCATGGCCAGCTTGATGAGGTCGGCGGCCGACCCCTGCACCTCCATGTTGATGGCCTCGCGCTCGGGCTGGTTGCGCTGCCGGTAGGAGGAATCAGCACGCACCCCCTCGATCCGCCGCATCCGCCCCAACAGCGTGTGCACGGTCCCTGTCGAATGGGCCTGCCGCAGGAGCTTCTCCTGC
The DNA here is from genome assembly GCA_017853285.1 of Gemmataceae bacterium. GTDB lineage: Bacteria > Planctomycetota > Planctomycetia > Gemmatales > Gemmataceae > UBA6894. Next base: position 9,142 of record JAFMJU010000090.1, on the reverse strand, counting down.
CACTCCAGCACCGCTGGGTATTTCGCGAAGTACGCGTCGATGAAGGCCCCGGCCTCCGCCCTGCCAATCCCCAGCCGCGCCGCCAAACCGAAGGCGCTGATGCCGTAGATCACGCCAAAATTCACCATCTTGGCGGTTCGGCGCATGCCGTCATCCACCTGAGCCAGGGGCACCCCGTACAGCTCCGCGGCCACCGCGGCATGCACATCCACCTTGTCCGCGAACGCCTGCAACAGCGCCTCGTCGCCACTCAGGTGGGCCAGCAACCGCAATTCGATCTGGCTGTAGTCGGCGGCGATCAGCCTCCACCCGGGCCGGGCGATGAATGCCTGCCGGATCTGCTGCCCCATCTCCCGCCGCACGGGAATGTTCTGCAAATTCGGGTCGCTGGAGGAAAGCCGCCCGGTGGCCGCCACCGTCTGGTTGAACGAGGCATGGATCCGCCCCTGGGCGTCAGCCAAGGCCGGCAAGGCATCCACATAGGTGCCCTTCAATTTGCTCACCTGGCGGTGCCGCAAAAGCAACCGGGGCACATCGCAACCCGGCAAATCCAGCGTGGCCAACCGCTCCAGTGTTTCCTGATCGGTGCTGGCCTCGCCGGTCACGCCGGTCCGCTTCTGGGCCGGCAGCTTCAATTCATCGAACAGCACCTGCCGCAGTTGGGGCAGCGACTGGATATTGAACGAGCGGCCCACAATCCCGTGGATTTTTGCCTCGATTTCCTGCAGCTCGGCGCCCATCTCGCGCCCCAGTTGCTCCAGGCGCGGGGTGTCGATCTTCACCCCCTCGGCCTCCATCCTGGCCAGCACCCCGATGAGCGGGACCTCCAGTTCCCGATAAACCGCGGGCAGCGCCGCGGTCGATTCATCCCCCGCCGCCAGCAACGCCTCCAGCTTGCCGGTGAGCCGCCAGGCGGCGTCGGCATCCTCGCAGGCGTAACGGGCCACCTGCCCGACATCCACCTCGTCCATCCGCTTTTGCGGTTGCTTCCGGCCGGCCTTGCCGATCAGCTCCGTGATGGGAATCATCCGGTGCGCCAGGTACCGCCAGGAAAGCTCATCCAGCCCATGGCTGCGCTCGCCCGCGTGCAGCAGGTAGTCCGCCACCATCGGGTCGCCGGCCAATCCCCGCAGGTGAATGCCGTGGGCGGCCAGAACCAGGTATTCGTATTTGATGTTCTGGTTCACCTTCTCGATGCCGGCATCCTCGAACACCGGCTTCAGGTCCGCCATCACCTTTTCCGGATCCAGACTCGTCTGTGCCAAGGGGCCGCGCAGGGCCACATAATGCGCCCTACCCTCCTCCCGGCACAGGGCCACACCAACGATCTTCGCCTCCATCGGGTTCAGACTGGTGGTTTCCAAATCGAAGGCGAATCGTTTCCAACCGCGAATGGCCGCGAGCAACTCGGTCCACCGCTCCGGGGCGTTCACCAACTCGTATCCGGTGTAATCCCAGCCGTCAGGCACCGGTTCGGCTAACGCTGGCGCACCTGCACCAGGCTCGCCCCCATCCACCTCGACCACACTGGCAAACAGGTCGCCTTGGCCGCCCGCCGGCTTGCGCCCCCTCCCTTTGGGAACAGCAGCCCTGGGTGGTTCAACAGGCTGGCTGGATGGGACCGCGCCGGCCCCCCTGGCCGCCGGATCGAACAGGTTTGCCAGCGACCGGAAACCCAATTCTTTGAAAAGCGAGTGCGCCTTGGCGGCATCGGGTTCGCGCAGTTTCCAGGCATCCCATTCCAGTGCTATGGGCACCTGGGGCTCCAGGCGTACCAGCTTCCGGCTCAGTTCCACCTTGTCCCAGTTTTCCTTGAGGACTTGCCCCTTTTTGCCCGGAATCTTGTCCAGATTGGCGTGCAGCCCGTCCAGGCTGCCAAATTCCTCCAGCCACTTCTGGGCCGTCTTGGGCCCCACGCCCGGCGCCCCGGGGATATGGTCCGCGGTGTCACCCACCAAAGCCTGCAGGTCGATCACCCGGTCCGGGGTCACCCCCCAGTCCGCCTTCAACTCGGTGGCCGTGTAGTAGGTGTCCTTGCGCAGGTTGTACAGACGCACATGCGGCCCCAGCAATTGCCGGCAGTCCTTGTCCGAAGTGCAAAGGAGGGTGTCCATCCCTTTTTGGCTCGCCTCGGTGGCCAGGGTGGCCAACAAGTCGTCCGCCTCGTACCCCTCCACCCCCAACCGGGGGATGGCCAGCGCATCCATCAGTTTTTCCAACCAGGGGATTTGCGCCGCCAGTTCTGGCGGCATCGGCGGGCGGTGGGATTTGTATTCCGGGTAGATCGCATGGCGAAATGTCGGCCCGCCCAGGTCCACAGCGCACACCAGATACCCCGGTTTGCGCGCCCGCAGCGAAACCAGGTCCCGAGCCATGCCAAACAGGGCGTTGGTGGGCAACCCGGAAGGGCTGGTCATGGGAGGAAGGGCGTGAAACACCTGAAAAAGCAACGAGTAGGTGTCCACAACCACCAAAGTTTCACCGGCGCCGGATTGGCTGGGCGGTGGGGCGGGGGAGGGATGGTTCAACGGGTCCATGGGGATCGGGAATTCCGCGGGCGGGAAATGCTTGGCCGGAACGAACCGGAGGGCCTTTGCCAAGGTAAAATGTATCAGTTTGGCTCTGGCACAGGAGTCTTGTCCGTTGGTTTGTGCCGGCTGTGACGATCACTCCAGCCGCATGTCCCAAAGGCAACCCCCAACCGGGTGGACTCCCCCCGGAGTTGGATTAGATTTCACTCGAGGCATCAGAGTCGGGGCGCCAAACCACCCGGTATTGGCGCGGTGCCCGTCCCAAACGGGCAGGAGCTGTGACATGGCGAAGAGCCCCAAGGAATCGAACACGGGCCTGGTGGTCACCCTGGTGTTCTTCATCCTGTCCACCTTGGGATTGGGTGTGTCCACCTACATGGGCTTCGCCGAGCAGAAAAAGAATCTGGATGCCGCGAAGGATGCGGAAACCAAGAAGAAAGACTCCGACGACCGCAAGCGGCTGTATGCCGCCGAAGCCCAACTGCTTTACAAATATATCACCAATAAAGACCTTCCCATCGAAGCCGGCGACAAGATGGAGATCCCCGGCGACCGCCAGGTGATCCGCGACAAAGCCGGCTGGGCCTCCAAAGGCGTCCCGGGTCTGGAAGAAGCCTTGGCTGAAATCGAGAACACCCAAGGCGTGAATGCCGCCGGCATTCCGGAGAAGATTCTGCGGGGCGATGGAACGGTCACCACCCCCTTCATGAAGGTGGCCGAAAATTCGCTGACCATGAAAAGGCTCTACGAAAGCGGCCTTCAAAAACAGCGCGCCGACCATGACAAGGCTCTGGCTGACCTCCGCGCCGAGAACGAGTCCAACAAAAAGTTGATGGATGACAAGGTGGCCAAGGCTGAGGCTGCCCAAAAGAAGTGGCAGGACGACTTCATGAGCTTCCGCAAGGTGGTCAGCGACCTGCAGGCCACCGAGAAGGGCGCCGCCGATGGCGCCCGCAAGGATATGCTGGCCAAGCTGGACAACATCGCGGCCGAGGCCCAGAAGGAAGCCGAAGCCAAGAAGGACACCGAGATCGCCAACCTGCGCAAGGCCCTGGCCGAGCAGCGCCGCGACAACGATCGCCTGAAGAACAATCTGACCAGCGCCACGCTGATGACCCCCACCGGCTGGAAGGTGGTGAAGATCGAGAAGGATCCGCGTCTGGTCTACATCAACCTCGGGGCCGACGCCGATGTCCGCCCGGGCGACTACTTCTTCGTCCACGGCAATCAGGACAACGGGCTGCCGGAGCCCAAGTCCAAGGGCAAGGTCGAGGTGGTGCGGGTGGTGGACGGAAAGCTGGCCCTGGCCCAGGTCACCCAACTCGACGATGCCGGCGGAAATCCCATTCGCCAGGACGATCACCTCAACAGCCCGGTATGGAGCCCGAACATGCGCAAATCGATCGCGCAGCGCAAGCATATTGTGCTTCGGGGTCGCATGTACCTGAAGGGCGGGGATGTCGACAACACGCTCGAACTCGTCAAACGCCTCGAGGACATGGGCGTGATCGTCGACGCCTTTGTCGACTTCAACGACAAGAATGAACCCCTGAAGATTGGCGCCAACAGCACCGGCCTGTCGGAAAAGACCTCGCTGGTCGTGGAAGGCCTCGACCCGTTCCAGGGCAAGATCAAGGCCGACGACAAAGTCTCCGAGGCCATGTACCAACTCGACAACCAGGCACGCGACTTCAACATCCCCCGCATCAAGCTGCAGGGCTTCCTGGAATCGCTCGGCTGGGAACGGTAACGCCTACCTCGAAAACCCTTGCCAACCGCTCAGGGCGGGCCGGTTTTCCGGCCCGCCCTTTTCCCTTGCTGATCCGGGGTATTTATTGGTAGATTTTCAATAGTGCCGCCTTAGCTCAGCTGGTAGAGCGATGCTTTCGTAAAGCATAGGTCTGGGGTTCGAGTCCCCAAGGCGGCTATCCCTCCTAGGACTTATTTAGCAACGAGCCATCCACGGCATTTTCCGTTTCCCCCGCCAGGCAGGATTCAGTGGCGGAGCAGCCTACATGACCTCCCTTTTCCTCCCTTGGCTCATCCTTCCTGCTGCCTTTGGAGCCACCACGGCCCCCATCGATGCCTCCTTCTTCGAATCCCGCGTCCGCCCTACCCTGATACAGCATTGCTTCGAGTGCCACGGCCAGAAGAACACCCGCGGCGGCCTGCGCGTTGACTCCCGCGAGGCCCTGCTCAAAGGAGGCGACTCCGGCCCGGCTCTGATCCCCGGCAAAGCTTCAGAAAGCTTGCTGATCCAGGCGATCCACCGCGTCGATCCCAAGCGCGCCATGCCGCCCAAGGCCACCCTTCCGGCTCAGGCAATCGCTGACTTGGTGAATTGGGTCAACGCCGGAGCCCCGTGGCCGGCCTATCAACCGGTTCCCACCAGAAAAACACCTCCGCCATCCATTGCCACTCCTCTCGCTCCCAACTCCCAACCGCTCGGCCCTGCCCTGCAAATCTGGCTCAAGGCTGACGGCACCCCGTGGAAACACGGCCAACCCGTCCATGTTTGGGAAGACTCTTCCGGCCGGGGCCACGATCTGGTCGCCACCGCCGGGGCCAGGGCCGATGGCACCGGCACGCCCGGCACTTTTGTGGCGAAGAGCGACATCGCCGGTTTTCCCGCTGTCCGGTTCGGCCCAACCACCGGGCTGGGAGGTAATGCTGCCACCGCCCCGGCCATCCAGGGGGATGCCGAACTCACGCTGGTGCTGGTGGCCCGCCTCCGCGGCACCCAGGGCCCGCCTGACGGGCTTCTCGCCGGCTTCGGCGAACCCAGCGGCCCTGTCAATCCCGGCAAGGCCCGCTGCGCCATCATCGGCATCAATCCGCAAGACCGGGGCAAACCGGTACTGGTGGGGGGTTTCGGCAACGATGCGGCCCCCACCCGCCATGCTGGTCCGCCCCTGCTCGATGGGCCCCCGGTTATCCTCAGCCTCACTCGCACCAAGGGTCCGCTGGCTTCCTCGGCCCAATTTTGGATCAATGGCATCCCCCAAGGCGAATGGCAGGGGCATACCGCCATCCCAGACTTGGCCCGCCGCCCCGACTTGGGATTCTTCATGGGCCATGCCCGGCCCTGGCTGCGCGGCTTCGATGGGGATGTGGCCGAGGTGATCCTGCTGAATCGGGCCCTAGCCGCCGGAGAGCGCCAAGGTCTGGAGGCCCACCTCTCCGCCAAATACCGCATCCCCGTAACCGGCGCTGGCGCGCAAAAACCCGATGACACGGTGGCAACCGGCGACCCAGCGTTTCAGCCAAAGCACTGGGCCTTCCAGCCCATACGCAAGCCCCCGATTCCAGGCGAACCCGGCGGACAGGAAAACCCGATCGATCGGTTCATAGCCTCCGGCTGGAAATCCAAAGGCTTGAAGCCGGTTGGACAAGCGGACACCCCCGCCCTGATCCGCCGCCTCCATTTCGACCTGACTGGCCTCCCGCCCACTCCAGACGAAATGGAACGCGCCCTGGCCGCGCTCACTCCCTGGAATGACCAGGAATGGTCCCACCTGATCGACCGCCTCCTAAATTCCCCCCGCTATGGCGAGCGTTGGGGCCGCCACTGGCTCGATGTCGCCCGTTACGCCGACACCGCCGGCGACAACGCCGATTACCCCATACCCGAGGCGAGGCTCTACCGTGACTATGTCATCGACGCCTTCCAGAAGGATATGCCCTACGACCAGTTCCTCCGGGAACAGCTTGCCGGCGATATCCTTGCCGCCAAAAACCCGGCGGATCGCTACGCCGACAAGGTCGCCGCCACCGGTTTCCTCGCCCTCAGCCGCCGTTATGCCACCGGACCTTACGAGTTCTGGCACCTCACGCTGGAAGACACCATCGATACCGTGGGCCAGGCCTTCCTGGGCCTCACCCTCAAATGCGCCCGCTGCCACGACCACAAGTTCGACCCACCCACCCAGAACGACTACTACGCCCTATACGGCATCTTTGAAAGCACCCAGTTCCCCTGGGCCGGGGCCGAGGAATTTCAGTCGATGAAAAAGCCGCGGGAGCACTTCGTCCCGTTGGTGCCCTCGAGCCAGGTTGCCGCGCTGGCAGAAAGGCAACCCAAGGGCGACAAGAACCTGGACGAGGCCACCCGCCGACGCGGCTTCCCCACCACAGTGCCCCTCGCCTACGCCGTTCAGGAAGGCACGCCACGCCCAGCCGTTTTCCAGCGTTCCGGCGAACCCGACAAGCCCGGGCCTGTGGTCGAGCGAGGTGTGCCGGCGTTTCTGTCAAAAACGCCTCTGCAAATTCCCCCAGGCGAAAGCGGCCGCCTGCAACTGGCCGATTGGCTAACCGCCCCGGACAACCCGCTCACCGCTCGGGTCATGGTCAACCGCATCTGGCAGCACCATTTCGGCAAAGGCCTGGTCGCCACACCCAACAACTTCGGCACACGCGGGGCTCCCCCCAGCCATCCCGACCTGCTCGATTGGCTGGCCACCACCTTCCGGGAGAGAGGCTGGAGCACCAAGGCGATGCACCGGTTGATCCTCACCTCCAAAACCTGGCGTCTGGCCAGCGCCCCCGATCCATCGAACTCAGCCATCGACCCGGACAACGCCTTCCTATGGCACCGCCAGCGCCAACGGCTCGACGCCGAGGCCATCCGCGATGCCATGCTGGCCGCCAGCGGCAGGCTCAACCTCAACCGCCCCGGCGAACACCCGTTCCCGCCCATCACCGCCTGGGGCTATTCGCAGCACGTCCAGTTCAAGGAGTTCTACCCCAGCCTGCACCGCAGCGTGTATTTGATGACCACCCGCCTGCAGCGCCATCCTTTCCTCGCCCTGTTCGATGGGCCTGATACCAATGCCACCACCGGCATCCGCACCAGCAGCATCGTCCCGGCCCAGGCCCTGTACCTCATGAACAGCCCCGAGGTGAAAACCGAGGCGGGTGCCTTCGCCGCCCGGGTGCTACGGCTCCCGCCAGAAACCCGGATCAAGCAGGCGTTCCAGCTTGCCTGGCAGCGCCCGCCCTCTGAGGATGAAAAGGCTCGCGCCAAGGCGTTTATTGCGGATTACCTCAAACAAGGAGATGAAACCGCCGCCATGACCGCCTTCTGCCGTACCCTGCTGGTTTCCAATGAATTTTTCTACCTGGATTGACCGCATGCGCCCCCGCATCCGCACAATGGACCGGCGACAGATGGGCCTGACCGCCCTGGCTGCCGCCGGTTCATTGCGCGGGGCGTTGGCCAACGACCTACGCCCGGTGGTCCCTCCCTCTCCCCATTTCACGCCCAAGGCCCGCCACCTCATCAAGGTATTCCTCACGGGTGGCTTCTCCCATGTGGACACCTTCGATCCCAAGCCCGCCCTGCAGCGGGACAAGGGAAAAATCGTCGAGGGTTTCAACCTGCGCGGGGTGGCCCAGGTGCCGCTGCTGCCCTCACCGTTCCGGTTCACACCCCATGGTCAAAGCGGCCTGATGGTCAGCGAGCTTTTCCCCAATCTGGGATCGCTGGCGGATGACCTCTGCGTCATCCGGTCGCTGCACACAGACATCGTCGAGCATTTCCAGGCTGCCCTGGCCATGCACACCGGCTCCGCCACCATCCCGCTGCCCAGCATGGGTGCCTGGCTCAGTTACGGCCTGGGCACGCTCAATCCCAACCTGCCGCCCTTTGTGGTGCTGTGTGAGCACCTGCCCTATGGCGGCTCCCAGGTGTGGGATTCCAATTTCCTGCCCCCCGTGCACCAGGGTGTCCGTGTCATCCCCGGCACCGATCCCATCCCAAACCTCCAGCCCGCCGTGAAAGAGGCCTCCCTGCGCGCCATGGAAGCCCGCCTGCTGGATGATTTGAACACCCGCTACGCCGACGCTCGCCCGGGTGACCTGGCCCCGCCTGCCCGCACCGATAGCTTCCGCACCGCTCGCGGCATGATGGAGATCGCCCCCCGGGTGCTCGACTTTTCCAGCGAGACCCGGCAAACCCTCGACCTGTACGGCGTACAGCCTGACGACCGCGCCAGCTTCGCCTGGCAGTGCCTGGCCGCCCGCCGGCTGGTGGAAAACGGTGTCCGCACGGTCGAGATCATCGACTCGGGCGCCACCAACAACTGGGATGCCCACTCCAACATGCAGGAACACCGCCCCAAGGCAAAACGCGTCGATCAGGCCTTGGCCGCCCTGATCGTTGACCTGAAACGGCGCGGCATGCTGGCCGATACCCTCGTCGCCATCTGCACCGAATTCGGGCGCACCCCGTTCGATGGCGGACTGGGCCGCAACCACTGGCACCGCGCTTTCACCTGCCTGCTGGCGGGCGCCGGCGTGAAGGGCGGCATCACCCACGGCGTTACCGATGAATACGGTATCGATGTGGCAGAAAAACCCTGCCATGTGCACGACTACCACGCCACCATCCTGCACCTGATGGGCCTCGACCACGAGCGCCTCACCTACCGCCACGCCGGCCGCGACTACCGCCTCACCGATGTTGCCGGAAAGGTGGTCCGGGGGATCCTCGCATGATCCCCCGGGCCCTTTCACGCCTGCTAGCCCGCCGAGGCCTCCTCCGCTGGGGTGCTGGTTCCTACCTGGGGCTCAATCTCGGGGGGTTATGGCATGCCCGGGCCGCCGGCCAGCCG
>JAFMJU010000089.1 GCA_017853285.1 Gemmataceae bacterium | reverse complement strand
GGCTGGTGCTGACTGGGCCGGGTGAGTGACCGTGGGGAGGCTGAACCCGTGCACTGGCGCGCACGGCTCGCCTGAGGACAAAAGAAGAAAACTGGTTCAGGCGGTGTGGTTGGTATTGGGTTTTTGTCAGCGCCAGCGGCCCGGGCGCTGGCGCACCCGGTTCACCGGGAGGCGGTTTGGTGGTGTTTGGTTGGGATGTGGGGTTTTGGTGAGCCGAATGCGGGAGTGTATGGTTTCTGTGGCTGACAGCGAACCAAATAACATCGCAACCATAGCTGATTTGCTATGGTATTTGCGTGCTGGTAGCACTTGGATTTGAGGCAGGTCACCTCGCCCCCTGGGTGATACAGACGATGGCTTGAAAATTAGGACCCTTTCCGGTCGCCATGCCGGGCTGGAGCGTTGGTTATCTTGATGGAACGAGAAAAAAAGGCGCGAAACACCGATGAGTTCCAAAATTGAGGCACGGGTCAGTCATCGCTTTGAGGCTATTCCCGAGCAGGTTTACGACACATGGCTCGATCCCAGGCAAGTTCGTTTGTGGATGGCCGCGGCATTGAAGAGTTCAGGCCTCTCCGGGGATATTGCGCGCATTGAGGTCGACCCACGGGTTGGCGGCAAGTTTTTCTTCTCCGACATGCGTGGCGGGATGGAAGCCAAACACTGGGGGACCTACCTTGAGTTGGACCGCCCGCGCAAAATCGCCTTCACCTGGATTGTGGACGAAAGCGAGGAAGCGAACCCTTCCCGTGTGACATTGACCATTGAGCCCGAGTCGACTGGGTGCGTGGCGACCATAGTCCATGAAATGGACGCGGTGTGGGCCGACTATGTCGCCCGGACAGAGATGGGATGGGCCCGGATGTTAAAACAGGTCGGGGAACTCCTGGGTTAAGTATTGTTGTTTTGGGTGGGTTCCTTCGGGCCAAGCAAGGGGAGCACCTGCTCGAGGATCATTTTTCTTTGGCGGACCCTGTGCGAAAGACCAGCGATCCTGGACCGGTTTTTGGAAATGGAACCGAGCTGTGATGGATGGCCCCGCTGATCAGGGCGTTGACCGTCGGAAGGTTGAGCAACGATGCGCTTTCCACGGCTAACCAACGAGTCTGTTTCCCGGACCCTTGCAATAGTTTTCCGGGATCTGCCAATGCCTTGCCTTGGTTGAAGTACAGCCTCACCCCGAGCGGGTCGGCCCGGATTCCCAGGACCCCCTCGTATCCCCGGGGACTTGGTGAAAAGCTGATGACCAGGAAATCGCGGTATTCATAAACCACCTCCAATGCGGTGGGTAGGCTCTTGCGGAGGTGCCGACGGATCGTCCCAACCAGCCTGACCCGCTTGGGGGCGAGCCTGGCGATCAGGGTGCGGAGGGTGGCTTCGGCTGAACGCCGCTCCTTCGCCGGTTGGTTGCCTTTTGTGACCTCGGCTTGGTCCGGCCCAGGGTGGGTGTTGGCTTTTTTCTTCACGATTCGCCCGCTTCCCTGGCTGCCTCAGGCGATGTCGTAAGTCCACGGTTTGCGCTGTTCGCGGGCGAGGTGGGTGTTGGCTTCGGCGTCGTTGGTGAACTCCTCGCGGGAGGGGTCCCAGGTGAGCTTGCGGCCGAGGCGGAGGGCGATGCCGCCGAGGTGGCAGACGGAGACGGAGCGGTGGCCGGTCTCGGCGTCGCAGATGGGTGCCTTGCGTGTGGCCACGCAGTCGAAGAAGTTGGCCATGTGGTCGTCGCTGACCTGGACGCCCTGCTCCTGGGGGGAGGGCTTGTCGCCGAGGATCTCGGGCTTGCTGGCCTCGATCTTGCCGCGGGTGACGAACAGCCAGCCGTCTGAGCCCTCGAACTTGACGCCGTGGTCCATCAGGTGGCGGGGGACCGGCTTGTCGGGCCGGCCGCCGAAGATGGTGCTGGCGGTGGTGCTCTTGCAGATGTGCTTCAGGCCGCCCTGGTAGCCGTAGGTGATCTCGTACTCGGAGGGGGCGGTGTAGCCGCCGGGAACCGGCTCGGCCAGGCGCTTGCCCTCGATGGAGCTGGGGCCGGTCTGGTTGATGGCCCACAGCACGATGTCGTTGTGGTGGGCGCCCCAGTCGGTGAGCGTGCCGCCGCTGTAGTCGAGCCAGAAGCGGAAGTTGGTGAAGCAGCGCTCGGGGACATAGGCGGTGGCGGGGGCCTGGCCCTGCCACATGTCCCAGTCGAGGCCGGCGGGGATGTCGACGGACTTGAACGGGCCGGCCCGCAGGCCGGCGGGCAGGGCGCTGGTGACGGTATGGAGTTTGCCCAGGCGGCCCGAGCGGACCAGCAGGCAGGCCTGGCGGAACAGCTTGTCGCTGCGCTGCTGGCTGCCGGTTTGCAGCACGCGCTTGTGGGCCTTGACCGCGGCCACCAGGCGCTTGCCCTCATCGATGGTGAGGGTGAGGGGCTTTTCGCTGTAGACATCCTTGCCGGCCTTGATGGCGGCCAGATTAACCAGCGTGTGCCAGTGGTCGGGCGTGGCGTTGATCACCACCGAGAGATCCTTCTCGGTGTCGAGCAGCTTGCGGAAATCGGTGTATTGCCTGGCGTTGCCGTTTTGCTTGGCGGCCTCGGCGGCGCGGTTGGCATCGACATCGCAGACCGCCACCACGGTGCCGAAGCGGGCGGCGTTGCGGGCATCGCCCTTGCCCATGCCGCCGCAGCCGATGAGTGCGATCTTTGGTTTTTCGCCGGCCCTCGCGGGCTGGTCTGCCGCCAGGGCGGGCAGTTGCCAGGCGGGGAGGGCAGAGAGGGCCGCGGCTTTCATGGCGGCTCGGCGATCGGGGCGGGGGAGGATGAGCATTGTTTGGCACCAAGAAGGGGGAGGAAAACTGGCCCGGGATCTTTGAGGCATACTACGATCCGCCGGAGGGGCTAGCAACAACCCGGCAGGGGCCCGGTTATTCCACACTCACGGCGTAGGGGCTGGAGCGATCGACCTGGTTGCCGCAGAGCAGGGGGATCTGGTCCTCGTTCCGCAGATGGCGGACATCGAGGAGGCGCTCGGCGGTGAGGCGGGCGAGGGCGACGGGGAGGTCGTTCTCGGGGATGGCGATGAGGACGACGCTGACGGCGTAGCCTTGGCGGCGCAGGTCGCCGATGGCCATGGCGGCCTCGAGCGTGACACGGGGCAGCAGGCAGAGGACGGTGGCATCCCTGGGGATGCGGTCCTGGGCGGTGGCGATGAGTTGCTCGAGCGTGAGGCCCTGCTGCGGCTCGAGCCGGGCGAGGATCTCGCGAACGCGGGCGAGCTGCTCCTCGCCGCGGCGGGTGGGGAGGACGACGGGGTGGAGGTGCTCGCGCACGCCGGGCTCGCGGCCGGCGTTGCGGGCCTCGACGCGGGAATCGGGCTCGAGCTCGTAGCCCTCGGTGCGGACGCGCTCGGCGGCGTCGCGGCCGTTGGTGATCATGCCGACCTGCTGCTTGAGGCCGCAGAGGGCGCCCACGAGGCTGGCGGCGGCGACCACGGCGAGGTCGGACCGGAAGGGCTCGCCCTGGCGGTGGTAGCCATCGGCATGGAAATCGAGCAGGAGCGTGGAGCCGGCGAGGCAGGATGGCTCGTAGAGCTTGCACTGCAGCACGCCGGTGCGGGCGGTGGCGCGCCAGTGGATGCGGCGGAGTGGGTCGCCTGGCTCGTAGGCGCGGATGCCGCGCAGCAGGGTGGGGTCTTCAAAGAGGCGGTGGGCGAGGCGGATCTCGCCGACGGGTCGGCGTGAGGCGAGCTCGTAGGACTGGACGGGGATGACCTTGGGCAGCACCAGAATGAAAGCGGGCTCGGTGAGGACCTTGAAGCGGCGGTAGAGGCCGAAGAGATCGCCGTGCTCGACGACGAGGGGGCCGATCTGGTGGTAGCCGCGGCGGAGCGCGCGGACGCGGTACTTGACCTCGGTCTCGCCGCGGGGGGCAAGCATGACGAGCTTGAGGCGGCGGCCCTCGATCTCGAGCGAGGGATCGCGGTGGCGGAGGGCGCTTTTGGGCAGCAGGTCCTCGAGCAGGAGCCAGGGGACGGGGGCGGCGCCGCGGTTGACGACCTTGACCCGGATGATGGCGGTCTCGCCGGTCTCGAGGACGCGGGAGCGGGGTTTGCGGGAGGCGTGGATGTCGTTGAGGCGGCGGGAGGCGAGGGCGCGGGAGACCAGCATGAGGGCGGCGAGGGCGTACATGCTGTAGGCGAGGAGGCCCGACTGGAGCACCAGCGCCAGGCCCAGCATCAGCAGCGCGCCCACCCACCAGAACATGGTGCCCCCGGAAAATCAGTCAGCGAAAGCGTCGCGGGCCTCCTGGCCGGGGACGGAGGGAACCCGCACCTCGGAGACCAGCTCGTGCAGCAGCGCGGCGGCGGTCTGTTTGCGGAGGCGGCTCTCGGGCCGGAGGATGACGCGGTGCGCGAGGACCGGCTGCACCATGCGCTTGACATCGTCGGGCGTGACGAAGCCGCGGCCCTGGACGGCGGCGACGGCCTGGGCGGTGCGGAGGAGCGCGAGGGATGCGCGGGGGCTGCCGCCGAGGGCGATGTCCTCGTGCTCGCGGGTGGCGTGGACGATCTCGAGGATGTAGCGCTTCACCTTGTCATCGACATGGACATCCTTGGTGGCCTCCTGCAGGGCGAGCCAGTCGGCGACGGAGAGGACGGGCTGGAGATCCTCGATGGGGTGGGACTTGCGCAGTCGGCCGAGCAGGCGGAACTCGTCCTCGAGGGAGGGGTAGCCGAGGCTGAGGCGGACGAGGAAGCGGTCGAGCTGGGCCTCGGGCAGCGGGAAGGTGCCCTCGTGGTCGACGGGGTTCTGCGTGGCGATGACGAGGAAGGGGGGCTTGAGGGCGTAGGTCTGGCCGTCGACGGTGACCTTGCGCTCGGCCATGGCCTCGAGGAGGGCGGCCTGGGTGCGGGGCGTGGCGCGGTTGATCTCATCGGCCAGCAGGGTGTGGCAGAAGATGGGGCCGGGGCGGAACTCGAACTCGGCGGTCTTGGGGCTGAAGACGCTGACGCCGGTGATGTCGGTGGGCAGGAGGTCTGGGGTGCACTGGACGCGCTTGAAGGAGCCGCCGACGGAGCGGGCCATGGCGCGGGCGAGCATGGTCTTGGCGACGCCCGGGACATCCTCGAGGAGGATATGGCCCTCGGCCAGGTAGGCGACGAGGGCGAGCATGACCTGCTGGCGCTTGCCGACCAGCACCTTCTCGATGTTGGTGAGGACCCGGCTGACGGGGCCGGAGATGTCGATGGCCTGGGTGTTGGCTGGCTTCATGGGAGGGCCCTGCGGGCACCCCGGAAAAGCGGGCAGCCCGCGCGATCCCCAGGGGGCCCCGATAGGGACACTCTAGGGGATGGCGGGAGGCTGCGCTACGATGGGCTTTCGGCCCGGCGGATTAGAAAATGTCGAGCCAGAAGTGGGCCCCGCTGTGGAAGCGCTGGGACCGCTGCTGCATGTAGATCCAGTTGGGTTCCTTGTAGGGCGGGTAGGCCATGTAGGCGGGCGGGGGCATGTAGGGTTGCCCGGGGCCCTCCGGCCATTTGGGCCCCATGCTGGGGGCGTAGCTGTGGGGGAAGTAGTGGTAAGGGTAGTAGAACATCCGGGGCAGGCGGGGGTCGGCCCCCTGGGCCTTCGCCTCGGTGGTGGACAGGGCCACCAGGCCCAGGGCCACGACGAGCCCCATGATGGATTGGACGGTGCGGCGCATGGTGCTGTTCCTCCAGCGGGGTGCTGACGGGCCGGGCATGGGATGCACGGGTAGCCCGACAGGTCGGAAATCCTTCCGGAGCAAACCTACCCCACGGGGGACGGCCGGGCGGACTGTGGGCAACCCCGGTGCAGGAAATTTTCCGGGTTTTGGTGCCGGTGGTGCCACCGGCGGGATTTTTTCCCGAGTCGCCGGTCGCGCGCCGGGGCGGGTGGTGAAAAAGGGTCAGCGATGAAAGATTTTCTCAAGTCTGAAGCGATGGCGAGCCTGTTGGGCGACCTGGATGTGCCGTTGATCACCCGGTACGCCAGCCCGGAGATGGTGGGGATCTTCACGCCGCAGAACCGGCACGGGACCTGGCGGCGGCTGTGGCTGGCGCTGGCGGAGGCCGAGGCGGAGCTGGGTCTGCTGGCGGATGACGGCAAGTCGGCGCGGATCAAGCCGAGTCAGCTGGAAGCGCTGAAAAAGCATCTGGACGACATTGATTTCGCGGCGGTGGCTAAGCACGAGAAGCGGCTGCGGCACGATGTGATGGCGCACCTGCACGCCCTGGGGGATGTGTGCCCGGAGGTGAGCGACATCCTGCACCTGGGTGCGACGAGTTGCTATGTGACGGACAACGCCGAGCTGATTTTGATGCGGGACGGTCTGGCGCTGCTGGAGGGGAAGCTGGCCAGCGCCATCCACGCGCTGGGCGGATTCGCCCGGCGGCACCGGGAGATGGCGACCCTGGGCTTCACGCATTTCCAGCCGGCGCAACTGACGACGGTGGGCAAGCGGGCGTGCCTGTGGATCCAGGACCTGCTGATCGACCTGGCGGAGATCTCGCACCGGCGGGCCACGCTGCCGTTCCGCGGGGTGAAGGGGACCACGGGGACGCAGGCGAGCTTTTTGTCGTTGTTCCATGGCGACCATGCCAAGGTGCGGGCGCTGGACAAGCTGGTGGCCAAAAAGATGGGGTTTGACAAGGTGTTCCCGGTGACGGGGCAGACCTATCCGCGCAAGATCGACTCGCAGATATTGGACGCCCTGTCGGGGCTGGGGCAATCGACCCACAAATGGGGCACCGACCTGCGGCTGCTGTCGCACCGGCAGGAGGTGGATGAGCCGTTCGAGAAGGAGCAGGTGGGTTCGAGCGCGATGGCGTACAAGCGCAACCCGATGCGGGCCGAGCGGATGTGCGGGCTGGCTCGCTACCTGATGACGCTGCCGGCCAACGCGGCGCAGACGGCGGCGACGCAGTGGCTGGAGCGGACGCTGGACGACAGCGTGAACCGGAGGCTGTCGATCCCGCAGGCGTTCCTGGCGGCGGACGCGGTGCTGCGGATCGCGCAGAACCTGGCGGGCGGGCTGGTGGCCAACCCGGATGTGATCCGCCGGGAGGTGGACCGTTACCTGCCCTACATGGCGACGGAGAACCTGCTGATGGCCGCGGTGGCGGCGGGCGGGGACCGGCAGGAGGTACACGAGGTGATCCGTCGGCACAGCCACGCGGTGACGCAGGCGCTGAAGCAGGGATCGCTGAAAAACGACCTGCTGGAGCGCCTGGGGGCCGACCCGGCGTTCGCCCGGGTGGACATTGCCAAAGTGATGGCGGAAGGGGCGTTCACCGGCCGGGCGGCGGAGCAGGTGGACGAGTTTTTGGCCGAGGAGGTGGAGCCGGCCCTGGCCCCCTATCGGACGCTGTTGGGCCAGACGGCCGAATTGCACGTGTGACCGAGCCCGAAAGCCCGCCATTTGCCCGGCTTGGCCCCTTTCTGGGGCCGGCCGGATTCGATAAAACTAAGTTTTCTGCTTGATTATTCACTCTCCCCGCGATTTTTGAGGCCCAGACATGGCTGTGAAGCTGCAGGTTCCCCCCGGCGAGAAGATCGGCATTTCCGGCGGCAAGCTGGCGGTGCCGAACAACCCGATCATCCCGTTCATCGAGGGGGACGGCACCGGCCCGGACATCTGGAAAGCCTCGGTGCGGGTGTTCGACGCGGCGGTGGCGAAGGCCTACGGCGGCAAGAAAAAGATCAGTTGGATGGAAGTGTACGCCGGCGAGAAGTCGTTCAACCAGTTCAACAACTGGCTGCCCGACGAGACGGTGGACGCCTTCCGCGACTACCTGGTGGGGATCAAGGGGCCGCTGACCACGCCGGTGGGCGGGGGCATCCGCTCGTTGAACGTGGCGCTGCGGCAGCTTCTGGACCTGTATGTGTGCCTGCGCCCGGTGCGCTGGTTCAAGGGTGTGCCCAGCCCGGTGAAGCAGCCCGGCAATGTGGACATGGTGATCTTCCGCGAGAACTGCGAGGACATCTACGCGGGGATCGAGTTCGCCGCCGGCACGCCCGAGGCCGCCAAGGTGCTGGCCTTCTTCGAGAAGGAGTTCCCGAAGGAGTTCGGCAAGATCCGCTTCGGCACGACGGCGAAGACGGGCGCCTGGAACCAGGCCGCGGGTCTGGCTGGCGGCAATGACTCGGTGCAGGTTGGTGTGGGCATCAAGCCCGTGAGCGCTGCGGGCACCGAGCGGCTGGTGCGGGCGGCCATCGAGTACGCGCTGCGCGAGAAGCGGAAGAGCCTGACCTTGGTGCACAAGGGGAACATCATGAAGTTCACCGAGGGCGCCTTCAAGGACTGGGGCTACGCGCTGGCGAAGAGCCAGTTCCGCGACCAGGTGGTGACCGAGCGCGAGAGCTGGATCCTGGGCAACAAGGACTCGAAGCCCGGCATCAGCGCGGAGGAGAACGCCAAGCTGATCGACCCCGGCTACGACATGATGACGCCCGAGCAGAAGGCCAAGATTGTGAAGGAAGTGGAGACGGTGCTGAAGCTGGCCCCGACCCATGGCGACGGGAAGTGGAAGGGCAAGCTGCTGATCAAGGACAGCATCGCCGACATCACGCTGCAGCAGGTGCTGACCCGGCCGAAGGATTTCGAGGTGATCGCCACGCTGAACCTGAACGGCGATTACCTGTCGGACGCGCTGGCGGCGCAGGTGGGCGGCATCGGCATCGCGCCGGGGGCGAACATCAACTACGTGTCGGGCCACGCGATCTTCGAGGCGACGCACGGCACCGCGCCGAAGTACGCCAACCTGGACAAGGTGAACCCGGGCAGCGTGGTGCTGTCGGGCGAGATGATGCTGCGTTACATGGGCTGGACCGAGGCGGCCGACCTGATCATCAAGGGCATGGACGGCGCGATCGGCGCGAAGACGGTGACCTACGACTTCGCCCGCCTGATGGAAGGCGCGAAGGAAGTGGGTTGCGGCGCGTTCGCCACCGAGGTGATCAACCACATGTGACAGGCGCCGCGAGGCGGAAAGAAAAAGGGCGCCAGCCGTTTGGTTGGCGCCCTTTTTCTATGGCATTTTCGGGAGATGCCCGGGTCAGTCGGCCTTGGGTGCCTGGCGGGTGACGATGGGCACGAAGCCCGCCTCCATGCCCTTGGGCGGGGTGACCAG
The DNA here is from genome assembly GCA_017853285.1 of Gemmataceae bacterium. Taxonomy (GTDB): domain Bacteria; phylum Planctomycetota; class Planctomycetia; order Gemmatales; family Gemmataceae; genus UBA6894. Next base: position 1,551 of record JAFMJU010000089.1, on the reverse strand, counting down.
AAGGGCGGGGTCGAGGTCGGCCAGCTTGCCGACGGCTGGCGGGGGCAGGTATTCCCGGTCACGGGTCCAGGCGCGGTGGAGTTTTTCCACGCGGGATTGGATCTGCTCGCGTTCCGCGGGGGTGAGATCGGCGTGGAGGAGGGCCGGCTGGTCGGCGAAGCGGTACCAGTGGTAGGTGACCACGCTGCCATCGCCCAAGGTGGCCTGGAACGGGCCGGCGGCAGGGCCGGGCTTGCGCCAGGGGCTTTGGGGATCGTCGGGGGTGACATAGGGTTCGGGGCGGGGGCGTTTTTTCGGTTGGAATTCGACGGTGGCGAGGCCGGTTTCGGGCGGCACCTCGGACGGTTTGGCCACGACCCATTCCTTGCGGCCCTTGTCCTTGTCCTCCACGAGTCGGAAATACTGCGGCAGGGTGACGAGGGAGCCGCCCTTGCCCTCGGACCGGGTGACCATATCGCTGTTCCAGCGGTAGCCGTAGGTGTGCTGGTCGATGGCGACGGGCTTGGCGAAGGAGTTCCAAGCGAGGGCGACCTTCTGCTCGCGGGGGGTGTTGGGCGGGTAGATGCGCCAGGTGGAGCCACCCTTGCTGTTGAAGGTGTGCAGGCTGGAGCCCTTGGTGTCGATGGTGCCGGAGGCGGCGGGGCCGCCGTCGAACCAGGATTTCACGGAGTTCCACAGGGCCGAGCGGTCGTAGGCGGTGACCCGGTGGACCACCATGGAATCGGGGCCGGAGTTGCCGGGGAAAGCCGTGGGGGCGATGCGGGCCCAGGTGACGCCCTTGGAGTCGGTCGCCTGGTAGCTGGGGACATACTGGGTCTCCATCTGGATGGCCTTGTTGGGCTCGGAGGGGCGGGTGTCGAGGAACTTGCCGGCGTGCTCGGGCTTTTGGGCGGTGATGGAGGACCAGTAGTAGGGTGTGAAGAAACTGACAGGGCCCTTGAAGTTGCCGGTGTTGAGGAACAGGGTCCAGGATTGGTCGCCGGTGGGTACGGGCTTGCCGGCGGTGGTGGTTTTGGGGTTGGTGAGCGGCAGGGGCAGGTAGCCGTAGCCGAACAACTCGCCGCTGGTGCCCTGCTTCAGGTTGAGACCATCGGGCGGCCAGAGGACCCAGGGGCTGAGCTGGGCGACGCCGTAGACGCCGAGGGGTTTGTCCCAGTTGCGGCTTTTGCCGGCTCCGGGGCCGTTGGCCCATTCGTTGAAGTTGAGGGTGACGCCACCCATGATGAATTTGGGTGTCTCGGTGGCGAAGCGGGTGTCGCGCCACCAGCCGAGGCCGCCCTCGATGTCGGAATAGAGTTCCTTGGGTTTGGGGGGCGGGTACTGCGCGAACATCCAGGTGCCGAGGAGGCCGGTCTGGAAGCGGTTGCCGGGATACCGGTCGAGCAGCGGCCAGGCGGCGACATACATGGAGAAGCCGGCGTTGTAGGTTTCGGGCACCTTCTCATGCGGCACGAGGAGATAGCCGGCCATCTCGCCCTCGATCGGGCCGGGGGCTTTTTTCTCCTGGGCGGAGGCAAGGGGTGGTGCCAGAAGCGCCAGGGCGATGGTGAG
>JAFMJU010000088.1 GCA_017853285.1 Gemmataceae bacterium | reverse complement strand
GCCCAGCCAGATTACCTGCTCGATTCGCTGCTGACACCCGACAAGCAGATCAAGGAGGGGTACCACGGCCTGGTGGTCTCCACCGACGATGGCAAGGTGCTCACCGGCATCCCTGTGCGGAATTCGGACAAGGAACTGGTGCTAAGGCAGGCCGATGGCGCCGAGATCACGGTGCAGAAGGCCCGCATCGAGGAGCAGAAGCAATCGGCCTCGCTGATGCCTGCCGGCCTGGTGGATGACCTCACCGACCAGGAACTGGCCGATCTGGTCCGCTTCCTGTCGGAGTTGGGCAAGCAGGGGCCCTATGCCCCGTCCACCACGCCCTATGTGCGCACCTGGGAGGTGCTCGAGCCCGGCCCAGCGGCCAGCCAATGGGTGGCCCGGGGGATGCGGGCCGGCCCGCCTGCCGGCCTGAAGTGGTCTCCCGTCTACTCCCGGGTGGAGGGGAGCCTGCCGCTGGGTGGATTGCCCGCGGTGGACGGGCAACGGGTTCTGCGCGCGGCGGGTGCCCCGCCTGCGGGCACCACGGTGTGGAAGCTCACGGCCCCCGCGGGTAACGGCGCGCCTGAGGCCAAGCGTGTGGCCGGGCGGTACTACCTGGCGGTGCCGGCAACCACCCCTGAGATCAAGGCGGTCTGGCAAAAACCCTGAGACCCTTGGGCAAGCCGCCGGTCAGGGCCCGGAATGGCCCTGCCGGCCGGCCTGGTTCACCAGCTCCTGGAAATCGGGCAGGGCCACCAGTTCCTTCACATGCCGGTGCACCGGGGAATCGGCGCCGGTCAACTCGTCCATCCGCCACCAGCGGACCGCCTCGGTCTCGCCGGTGAGCAGCGACGGGTCCGAACCTGTCAGCGACGCCACCAGGTAAACCGGCTGCTGCCGCCAGAGCACCCGCTCGCGGTGGCAGGCGTCGAACACCTGGTACCGCATGTCGGCGAAATCATGCGCCGGCAGGCCGGCCTGTTCCGCGGCGGAACGCAGGGCCAGCAAGGCACCCAGGCTGATGTGGTTGGCCGTGGGCGGGCCGGCCTGGATCTGGACAGGCCGCCCGAAATAGTCGCACAGGGGGTGGTGGATCTGGTTGGCCGGCTGGATGCGGGGCGAGCCGAAACCCAGGGTTTGCGTGAAGGTGCCCCCCCTCACGGGGAACAGCCGCTCCGAGACGGGCCGGGCCACCAGGCCGGCCTCCTCGGCCAATTCCTTCAGGGCCGCCTCGATGGGGGTCTCATGCTCGTCGATGCCCCCCTTGGGGAAATGCCAGCCCTGGCCCCCGTAGGAGCTGTAAACCAACGCCAGCCTGCCCTGCCCGTCCACCACGGCCACCCCCGCCACCGGACGGATGGTGTCCCGGCCGGCGGTTTGCAGCAGGACATGGCGGATGGGTTCGATCATGGGGGGTCCGGAAATGCCTTCAGACGGTGTTGCCTGATTGGTTTTTAATGGAAAAAAATGGTTGAGTCGCCCCCATTGATCCGTCAACATAGGGGGTATGCCCGCCTGAGGCCCTGTGTCAGGGCACACCGGCTTGTTTTTCATCCTCTCCCGCCCCGCCCACGGCCTTGCAGGCCCGACGGGGCGTAACACCGGGATTGGGACACGGCGTCGGTGGGAAAACGCGGGGTGTTACGGTCAGGGTGCGGCCCGAGGCCGGTTACCCGGAGAAAGCAACCATGAAGAGTTCTAGGCGCTCGGTGATGAAGGCGGCGGGTGGTTCTGTAGCCGCGACTGCGTTCGCTGGCCTTTCGGTTCCTTATGTGCACGCCGCCGAGGAGAACGAGATCCGCGTGGCCCTGGTGGGTTGCGGCGGACGCGGCACCGGTGCGGCGTTGAACGCCCTGCGCACCAAGGGCCCCATCAAGCTGGTGGCCATGGCCGATGTGTTCCCCGACAAGATGGAAGGCAGCCACAAGTCCATCAGCGCCGCCATGAAGGAGGCCGGGCAGGAGAGCCGGGTCGATGTGCCCAAGGAGCGCCAGTTCATCGGCTTCGACGGCTACAAGAAGGCCATGGATTGCCTGCGCCCCGGCGATGTGATCATCTCCGCCACGCCGCCCGCCTTCCGCTGGGTGCACTTCACCTACGCCATCGAGAAGGGCCTCAACGCCTTCATGGAGAAGCCCGTCACCGTGGACGGCCCCACCTCCAAGAAGATGTTCGCCCTGGGCGAGGAGGCCAAGAAGAAGAACCTCAAGGTGGGCATCGGCCTCATGTGCCGCCACTGCGACGCACGCGGCGAGCTGTTCAAGCGGATCAAGGACAACCAGATCGGCGACATCATCCTGATGCGCGCCTACCGCCAGCACGGGCCTGTGGCCAGCGGTTTCTCGCTGCCCAAGCCCAACGATGTCAGCGAGCTGTCCTACCAGATCCGCCGGTTCCACAGCTTCCTGTGGGCCTCGGGCGGCTCGTTCAGCGACTACCTCATCCACAACATCGATGAGTGCTGCTGGATGAAGGACGCCTGGCCCGTGAAGGCTCAGGCCAGCGGCGGCCGCCACTACCGTGGCGACTACATCGACCAGAACTTCGACAACTACCATGTCGAATACACCTTCGGCGACGGCTCCAAGTTCATGATGGAAGGCCGCACCATCTCCGGCTGCGAGCAGCAGTTCGCCAGCTTCGCCCATGGCTCCAAGGGCTCGGCGATCATCTCCATCGCCGGTCACGCCCCCTCGCGCGCCCGCATCTTCAAGGGCCAGAACATGACCAAGGCCAACCAGGTCTGGGGTTATGGCGAGGAGCCCGATCCCTACCAACTGGAGTGGGATCACCTGGTCGACGCGATCCGCAACGACAAGCCCTACAACGAGGTGAAGCGCGGCACCGAGGCCAGCCTGGTGACCGCCATGGGCCGCATGGCAGCCCACACGGGCCGCCCGGTCACCTTCGAGGAGATGCTGAACTGCGACCACGAGTTCGCCCCCGATGTGGACAAGCTGGTGATCGACGGCCCCGCCCCGGTGAAGGCCTACGCCAACGGCAAGTACCCGGTGCCCCAGCCCGGCATCCTCACCAAGCGGGAGTACCAGGCCTGATTCGAAGGCCCCGCTCGTTGAACCACCGAAAGGCCCGCCTGTTTCAGGCGGGCCTTTCGCTTTGGGGCCAAGTGGGCAACTGGGCAACTCAACCACCCCCCCGGTGGGGAGTTGCCCAGTTGCCGAGTTGAACGGATCGGCCCCCGAATCAGCAACCCACAGCTCCCCCCTCTCCATTGATGGAGAGGGGCCGGGGAGTGAGGTTTCTCCCACAGAAGTCCAAAACCCCAATTCGCTGCCCGCGCCGGAAATTTTCGTGGCGGCCCCCAAAATTCCAACTGGGCAACTCGGCAACACCCCGTGGGGGGGTGTTGCCGAGTTGCCCAGTTGCCGAGTTGGGCTGCACCCAAAAAAAATCCAAAAACTGGTCTCTTAACATCGGCCACTCCCGGAACAAGATAAGTGAACATCTGTCCAGTATGCCGGGATGCGAATCCACGGCACCTGGGCGCGCGGGTGGCATGGCAGGAGGCCGCCGCCCGGGATGTGACCTGTCGGGCAGGGATGCCGGGTTCCGTGATCGAGGATGCAACCAGAGGCGACAAGCACCATGAGTGAACCGGTCAAAAGCGGTGTGGAAAACAACATGGCCCAGGGAAATCCCGAGGGGGGACAGGCGCCAGTCCTGTCGTTGAAGGAGCGCTATTTCCTGGAAATACTCAAAAGAGGAGGGAAATTGCCTCCCAATGCCGGGCCGCGCGTGCGGCAGGCCGCTTTCGGCGCCCAGCCGGCATCGGCCCCGGTGCGGCAGGCCCCGTTCGGCGCACCGCCCGCATCGCCCCCCGTGGTGGTGCCGGTGACCCCGATGCCGCCCGAGCTTGCCCCATCGCGTGACGCGGAGAGCCGCAAGGAGGCGGTCCCCTGCCCCGCCCCGGCCCGGCCGCAGCCGGAGAAACGCCAACCCGGAGGCGTGCCCAGGGCCCGGCGCACCGCGAGCTTCGCGTCGGGGGACAGGTTCCTCAAGACCCAGCGGCTCAGCCAGGTGGACATGTCCGCGCCGGTGTGGGTGATCCGCTGTCCCAGGGGGGATGGCCTGTTGCCGGCCGGTTTGAGCGTGCTGGTGGGAGATCCGGGGGCGGGCAAAAGCACGCTCATTCGGGCCCTGGTGGCCAACCTTTCCACGGGCAGCGGCCCATTCCCCTTGAAGGAACCGGCGGGCACGCTCTTCTTGGCCTGGGAGGATGATGAGCGGTCGGGCATCCTGCCCCACCTGGTGGCCTGCGGGGGAGATCCTTCCCGGGTGCACATGTTGCGCGGGGTGTCGGATACCCGGGGAGATGAGCTCCCCTGGATCCCCACGCCCGACAACCTGGAGCTGGTGCGCGCCTTCCTGGAGGCGCATCCCGAGGTGCGTCTGGTGGTGGTGGATGTGCTCAGCAGCCTGCTGGCCCTGGGAGGCGTCGATTCATCGGGCAGCGAGGAGGTTCGCCGCCTGCTCGATCCCCTGCACCGCATGGGGCAGGAATCGGGCGTGGCCGTGCTGCTGCTTCACCACCAGAACAAGCGCGTGGGCGAGAAGGCGCTGGTGCGGGTGGCCGGTTCGGTGCAGGTCACCGGCACGGCCCGTCTGGTGTGGCTGTTGGCCAGCGATCCGGCCGACCCCGGCCTGCGCCAGTTGGCCCCGGTGAAATGCAACCTGCCTGGCCGTTCCAGGGGATTCGCCTTCCGCGAGGTGCCGGTGGGGCGGGACGAGGTGGCCCGCCTGGCAGCCAAGGTGGGCACGCCCGTGCCGGACAACCTACCTGATAACCTGTTCCGCCGTTTGGAGATCGGCGAAGGGGAACCCGTCTCCGCCGAGGAGCTTTTGGGTGGTCTGGCGGAGCCCAAAGAGACCGTGGGTGACAAGGCTGATGAGTGGCTGGAGGCAACCCTGGCTGGAAACCGTGGCGAAATCGCGGTGTGCGCCCTGGCCAAGCTGGCCCGTGAGCAGGGCCTGGGCGACAAGGCGCTGGCCGGCGCCAAGGCCCGCCTGAAGTCAGCCGGGAAGATCCGTTACCAAAAGCGTGATGATGGCTGGTGGGTGGTGAGCCAACATTGGGAGCTGATCGCCCTGACCAACGCCCAATTCCCCAGCCCCTCCCCCGGCGTGGACCTGTAGCAACCCAACTCGGCAACTGGGCAACTCAACCACCCCCCCGGGAGGGAGTTGCCGAGTTGCCGAGTTCCTTTTTGAGCCGGCACCGGGAGGTGACGGGCGCCCGCAACCCGCTGGAACCCAACTCACCCAACTGGGCAACTCGGCAACACCCCCGGGTGGGGAGTTGCCGAGTTGCCCAGTTGGAGGGCCGGGCTATGCTTTACCCCGCTCAGCTACGCTTGCGGTTCTTCTGCTCGATCGAGGCGCGGGTGAATTCGCGGAAGAGCGGATGCGCCTTGGTCGGCTTGGATTGGAACTCCGGGTGGCTTTGCACCGCCACGAACCATGGGTGGTCGGGGATTTCAATCACCTCCACCAGGTTGCCGTCGGGGCTGGTGCCGGAGAAACGCATGCCGGCTTGCTCAAACCGCTGGCGGTAGGCGTTGTTGAACTCGTACCGGTGCCGGTGCCGCTCGCGCACCTCGTCGGCGCCGTACACCTTGCGGGCCAGGCTGCCGGCTGTCAGCTTGCAGGGGTAGGAGCCCAGGCGCATGGTGCCGCCCATGTCGGTGATGCTGAACTGCTCATCCAGCAGGCAGACCACCGGGTCCTTGGTGTCGGCGTCGATCTCGGTGGTGTTGGCGTCCTTCAGGCCCAGGGCGTTGCGGGCGAACTCGATCACCGCGCACTGCAGCCCTAGGCAGATGCCGAAAAACGGGATCTTCTTCTCGCGGGCGTAGCGCACGGCGGCCAGCTTGCCGGGGATGCCGCGGTACCCGAAACCACCGGGCACCAAAATGCCGTCCAGCCCGCCCAGGGTGCGCTCGGCCCCGTCCCGCTCCACTTCCTCGCTGTCGATCCGCCGCACCACCACGCGGGTTTCCAGCGCGATGCCGGCATGGTCGAGCGACTCGTAGATCGACTTGTAGGCGTCGGAAAGGCTGATGTACTTGCCCACCACGCCGATGGAGACCTCCTGCCGGGGGTTGAGCACCCGGTTGAGCATCCCCTGCCATTCGCTCATGTCGAGGGGCTTGGCCTCGAGGGCCAGCTTCTCGACGATGATCTGGTCCAGCTTGTTGGCGCTCAGGCTGACAGGCACCTCGTAGATCGACAGTTCCTTGTCGCGCTCCTCGATGACCGCCCGCCGTTCCACATTGCAGAACAGGGCGATCTTGTCCTTCATCCCCTCGCTCATTTCCCGCTCGGTGCGGCAGATGAGCACATCGGGCTGGATACCGATCTGGCGGAGCTGCATCACGCTGGTCTGGGTGGGCTTGGTTTTCGCCTCGCCGGCCGCCTTCAGGTACGGCACCAGCGTCAGGTGGATATACAGGCAGTTGTTCTTGCCCACATCGAGCGCGAACTGGCGGATGGCCTCCAGGTAGGGCAGGCCCTCGATGTCGCCCACCGTGCCGCCCAGCTCGGTGATCACCACATCCACATCGCTGGTGGCCACGCCGCGGATGGCCGCCTTGATTTCGTCGGTCACATGGGGAATCACCTGCACGGTGCTACCCAGGTACTCGCCCCGCCGCTCCTTCTGCAGGATGGACTGGTAGATGCGGCCGCTGGTGTAGTTGCTCTGGCGGGTGAGGGGGCCCGAGGTGAACCGCTCGTAATGGCCCAGGTCCAGGTCGGTCTCGGTGCCGTCATCCAGCACATAGACCTCGCCGTGCTGGTAGGGACTCATGGTGCCTGGGTCGATGTTCAGGTAAGGGTCCAGCTTCTGCAGGCGTACCCGCAGGCCCCTTTTCTCCAGCAACAGTCCCACGGACGCGCTGGTGAGCCCCTTGCCAAGGGAGCTGACCACACCGCCAGTTACAAAAATATGTTTGCAGATATGTTTCGACATCAAAGAGGGGGCCTGCTGGGGCGGGCACTGGCCGCCCCAGTCCCCCCGACTGTCAGGCCGCCCGGCGCCCGGATTGCAAATATTGTTCTACAAACCGACGGTAGTCTTCAAAGGTGTCCACCCCGATTCCGGCGTTTTCCACCTTGCCCACCGCGATGGAACCACCTGTGGCCAAAACCCTTAGCTGTTCCAGTTTTTCCGCCTGCTCGATGGGGTGAACCGGCAATTGCGCCAGGCGCAGCAAAAAGTCCCTGCGGTAGGCGTACAGGCCCACATGCTGCCAAACCAGCCCGCGCAGGGCGGCGGCATCGGGTTCGGCATTGTCCCGGATGTGCGGGATGGGGCTGCGGCTGAAGTAGAGCGCCCTGCCACGGTCATCCACCACGGCCTTCACCACATTGGGGTTCCGGTACGATTCCAGGCTGGTCAGCGGGGTGACCAGGGTGGCCATCTCGGCGGCGGAATCGTTCTCCAGCAACTGGAACAGCAGGTCCAGCTTGGCCGGGTCGATCAGGGGCTCGTCCCCCTGCAGGTTCAGGATCAGGTCAAAATTCCGGCTTTCTGCCACCTCTGCCACGCGGTCGGTCCCCGAGGCGTGGTCTTCCCGGGTGCGCACAACCTCGGCCCCGAAGCTCCTGCAGGCTTGCTCGATCCGGTCATCGTCGGTGGCCACAATCACCCGGTCGGCCAACTTGCTCTGCCAGGCCCGCTCGTACACATGCTCCACCATGTATTTTCCGGTTTCACGCAGGAGCGGTTTGCCGGGAAGGCGGGAGGAGGCGTACCTGGCGGGGATCACGATCAGTTTGCGCATGGGATTCCTTTCCCGATCGCACGATAAAATGAGCGGATGAATCGGCCGCGTCACCGCGCCGATTCCTAACCAAACGGTGCCCCATGATGCACCGTCAGCCAGCTGGGAATCAACGCCATGTCCACCTGGAAAAGCGGCCCATCTTCCCAAAACTCCGTGGATTCGCAGGTTGACTACCTGGTGGTGGCCTCCCACCCCGATGATGCCGAAATCGGCCTGGGGGGCACCATTCTGTTGCTGAAGGAAAAGGGGTACCGGGTGGGGGTGGTGGACCTGACCAATGGCGAGCCAACCCCCCTGGGCTCCCCTGAAATCAGGGCCCGGGAAACGGCGGAGGCAACCGCCCGGCTGGGTTTGGACCAGCGGATCAATCTGGGGCTTCCCAACCGGTCGCTGGAAAACTCTCTGGAGGCCAGGGCACGCCTGGCCGGGATCTTTCGCCTGTGGCGGCCCCGGGTGGTGTTCACCCACCACTGGGAGGATGCCCACCCCGACCATGTGGCCGCCAGCGCCCTCACCGACGCGGCGCGCTTTTGGTCCAAACTGGGCAAGACCGACATGCCCGGTGAACCTTGGTACCCGCCGAGGCTCCTGTACTACTTTTCCCTGCACCTGCGCACCTTGCCCAGGGCGGACCTGGTGGTGGACATCTCGGCGCACTTTGAGCGGAAGCTGGAGGTGCTGCGTTGCTACCATTCGCAGTTGGTCCAGGGCCGCGCCCCCACCCCCACCCTGCCCCTGGAGGATGTGGAAACCCGGGCCAGGGCCTACGGTTGGACCATTCAGCGCAAGTACGGCGAGCCGCTTGCCTGCCGGGAAGGGTTGGGTTTGGCCTCCCTGGACCATCTGATCTGATTCTGCCGCTTCCAAGGTTTGTGCGGGGAGGATTGCCGGGCGGGCCGGGTTCTTTGCCCCGGCGGACCACATCCGCAACGACCGGGTGGGCCCATCTTCCGAAATCAACCCATACGGCATACCACCTCGAGCCGGCATCCGGAGTTGACGCGTGCGCCAGGAGGTCTTCGTGCTTGCGTTGACCAAGCAGGGGGAGCGTTTTGTCTTCGTCTACGACCGGGAAAGCCAGGAGATCCTGCTCGACGAACTGCAGGAGCTGGCGGTGGAGTCCACCTGCCCGTTGACCGGGTTTGATGTGGCCATCCTGGCCGGAAAGATGCGGGAGCAGGTGCTCCAGGAAGGGGCCGCCTGATCCCGGTTGGGGCACCCGCCACGGGTGACGGTTGCAAAGTGTGGGAGGGAGCCTTTCCATGCGGGCGGAAATGGCGGATTTCCTGCGACACCTTTCCTTGGAAAAGGGCGCCTCGGCCCACACCGTGAAGTCGTACCGCGAGGATCTGACCCAGGCGCTGGACCGCCTGCACGAATCGTTTGGCAAGGGTCTCAAGGTGAGCCAGGTGACCCCCCGCCACCTGCGGACCTGGCTGGCGTGGATGCAGGAGCAGGGGTACTCCCGTTCCACCATAGGCCGCCGGCTGTCCGCGATACGCTCCTGGTTCCGTTACCTGCGGTTGCGCGAGAAGGTGGATTCCAACCCCGCCGACGGCTTGAAGGGGCCCCGCAAGGAACGGAAACTGCCCCGGTTCCTCACCCGCACCGAGATCGACACCCTGCTCGAGGCCGACCAGGGGGAAAAACGCCTGGCCCCCAGGGACCACGCCTTGTGGGAGGTGGCCTATTCGGCCGGGGTGCGCGTCAGCGAATTGGTCGGCCTGAATCTGGACGATTTGGATGCGGACCAGGGCGTGGCCGTTGTCCGCGGCAAGGGCAAACGCGAGCGGTTGGTGCTGCTGGGCCCCATGGCGATGGAGGCGATCGGCCGCTGGATGGAGGTGAGGGCGAGCCTGGCCAAAACCAAGGAACAAAACGCCCTGTTCCTCAACCACCGCGGCACCCGGTTGACCTCCCGCAGCGTGCACCGGTTGCTCAGGCACCAGGCGCGGCTTTCCGGCCTGAAGGAGGATGTGTCGCCCCACGCCCTGCGCCACACCTTCGCCACCCACCTGCTGGACGCCGGGGCCGATATCCGCTCCGTGCAGGAGTTGCTGGGCCACCGCAGCCTGAGCACCACCCAGATCTACACCCATGTGACCACGCAGAAGCTGCAGGAAAACTACCGGAAGGCGCACCCCAGGGCCTAGGAATGCCGGCCCCGGGGGAGTTGATGGCCAAGGAGGAGGCAACCATGAACCGTCCAGCGAAGACAGGCCACGCGATCTTGAATACCAGGGCCTCGGTCAGCCGCGCCCTGGGCATGGGGACGCTGTTGATTCTGGCGACCCCGTTTTTCACGCGGGGGCAAGACCCCGTGCCGATGGCCCCTTCAGCCGCCGCGGCGCCAAGCTCCATCCCCTGGCTTTCCGATTACGAGGGGGCTCGCAAGGCTTCGGCGGAGCGGGGGCTTCCCCTCCTCATCGAGATCGGCGCCGAGAACTGCCCATGGTGCCGGCAGATGGATGCCGTGACGCTGGCCGACCCGAAGGTGGTCGCCAGGCTGAACAATGGCTGGATCTGCCTGAAGGTGGACGGCCAAAAGAACCCGAGGTTGGTGGAAGCCTTCGGCCTCCGCAATTACCCCACCCATGTCTACGCCGACCCGTCCGGGAAAATCCTCGGCAGCAACGAGGGGTTCATCGACCCCAAGGGCTTCCTGACGGCGCTGGAAAAGGCGGCTTTGGGCCCCGAGGCCCCCGCCTGGCTGGCCGGCGCCCTGGAGGAGGCCCGCAAGGCCCGCGCGAACCAGGACAGGGACAGGGCCTCGATGTTGCTGCGCCTGATCACCGAGTCTGAATTCCGGGGGCCGGTCTACTCGCAGGCCAGGGCCCTGCGTCAAGACCTGGAGGCCGAGGCGATCGCCCGCGGCGGCGCGACAGACCTCGCCCGCAAGACGCCGGCGCGCGCCGACAG
>JAFMJU010000087.1 GCA_017853285.1 Gemmataceae bacterium | reverse complement strand
GTCGATCACCACCAGATCCTGGAACACGCAGCGCGAGTGCATGCGCACGCGGCCGGCGTTTATCTGGCGACTGAGGGCCTGGTAGGCGCCCAAGGTGAGTTGCTGACCGGTTTGGCCCCGGCAGTAGAAGGTGCGCGATACCTGGGCGCCGCCGAAGCTGCGGTTGTCGAGCTGGCCGCCGTACTCGCGGGCGAATGGCACACCCTGGGCCACGCACTGGTCGATGATGTTCCGGCTCACCTCGGCCAGCCGGTAGACATTGGCCTCACGGGCGCGGAAGTCGCCACCCTTGACGGTGTCGTAGAACAGGCGGTAGATGCTGTCGCCATCGTTCTGGTAATTCTTGGCGGCGTTGATTCCGCCCTGGGCGGCGATGGAGTGTGCCCGACGCGGGGAGTCCTGGTAGCAGAAACTGTCCACCTCGTAGCCCAATTCAGCCAAGCTGGCGGCGGCGGAACCGCCGGCCAACCCGGTACCTACCACCAGGATCCGGAACTTGCGCTTGTTGGTTGGGTTCACCAGCTTCATGTCGGCCTTGAAGCGGGTCCATTTCTCGGCCAGGGGGCCGGAAGGGATGCGAGCGTCAATGCCCGCCTTGTGCGTGGTGCCATTCGATGTCCCGTTGGCCGGATGGGTTCCCGCGGGCTTGGCGGGGGTTTCCACTGTCATGTTCGGGCTCCCTGAAAAGCGTTGGATCGTTGGCTTGGAAATCGGTGTGTTCGGGCTCAAACGCTGACGATGCCCAGCAGGCAAGCCAGCACGATGAGTGTGTTGCCAGCCAGAACCAGTAGGGCGATGGCTGGGCCCATCAGGCGGCTGGTTTGGCGTAATTTGCCACGGTTCAGCCCGAGGCTTTGCATCCAGCTACCGGCGCCATGCCACAAATGCACGCACAGGGCTAGCTGGGCCACCAGATACAAACCGGCCACCACCGGTTTCTGGAAACCCCGCACCACCATCTGGTAGACATCTTCCAGTTTTTCAGTTCCCCGGGGATCAAAGGAGCCCTTGAAGGTCTCGGGGTCGGTCGCCCCCAGGGTGAAGTGGGCGATGTGGTAGACGATGAAAAGGAACATGACAATTCCAGTCAGCATCATGTTCCGGCTGGCCCAAGAGGCTTGCAGGGTGTCTTCCACCACATAGCGAACGGGCCGGGCCTTGCGGTTTTCGGCGCGCAGCACAAAGGCCATCACCAGGTGGGTGGCGAAAACCGCCAGCAATCCCAAACGGGCCACCCAGATTAGCGCGCCGTGGCCGGCCTCGTGCAGGAAGCGCGCGTATTCATTGATCGCGTCGCGGCCGGCAAATATCAGCAGGTTGCCGGTCATGTGCCCCAGCACGAAGAGAACCAGCAGCACGCCGGTCACCCCCATGATGGCCTTCTTGCCGATGGATGTCTTAGCCGGGGTAAGCAGGGCATTCATGCGTTTGTCACACCTGTCTGGGCCAAAGGTTTTTCAGGATCGGCAGGTTCGGCCGCCCCGTACAGTTCATGTTCCTGGATGTATCGCTCCACCGCCCGCGGAACCAGATACCGCACACTGCCACCCGAGGCCAAGGTGGATCGGATCCACCCGCTGGATACATCGAGCGCAGGCCCTTCCAGGGCTAGCAACCGGACTGGTTTGCCGAGTTTCAGGCGCAGGTCCTCGGAGTTGGGCGCGGTAGAACCCGGTCGGGGCATCACCACCAGGCCCGCCATCTCCACAATCTGGCCGGGTTCGCGCCAGAGGGGAAGGTCGGCCAGCATGTCCCCTCCCAAAATGAAATACCACTGGTTTCCGGGGTGGTTGGTCGAGAGTGCCCGAATTGTGTTGATGGTGTAGCTGGGTGTGGGCAGATCTTTTTCGATGGCGCAGGTTTTCAGGCGATGATGGCCGGCAGTGGCCAGTTGCAACATATCGAGTCGCGACTGGAAATTGGCTTGGGATTTGCCAGGTTTGTGGGGCGCGGCCGCGGCTGGAAGGAACCAAACCTCATCCAGGCCGGCTTGATGAAGGGCCTGTTCCGCCATGGCCAGATGCCCGACATGCACCGGATCAAAGGATCCGCCAAACAACCCGATCCGCATGTCGGCTCCGAGGGACTCTGGCCAATCGGGGAGGACCGGGGGAATTCAAAAGGCCTCCCTGAAATCAGTTTAGCAATCTTTTGCCCGTTTTCCCGTTTTGCCATCCCGGGAAAGGCTGGACCGGGGGTTATCCGTTCCGGACCCACCAAGCCAGCCCCGCCAGCAGGGCCAAACCCAGGGCGATACTGGTACCAACCAACAGCCATTCGGCTCGGGCCATCGGTTCAACGACAGGCCGGTTCAACTCGGCCAGCAGGTCTTCATCCAGACCGGTTGGGTCAGATTGCGAAGGGGAATGGGCCATGGATCAACCTCCCGCGGCGGGAGCCACCGCCGGAACCCCATGGAAAAATAGCCAAGATATAGCTAGGGCTATCCAAAGGATAAAGCCAAACAGCGCAACCAGGTAGACCAGGACCAGTTTCCCAAGTCCTGGCGACCAAAGCCTTCGAAAATCAGTGGCCAAACCGATGGCCAGAAAGGCAAGTGCGAACAGCGGTTTGCGGAAGGCTTCTGTTTGGCCTTCCACTTTTTTGATGGCCTCTGCCATTGGCGGGTTGGAAAGCCCCAAGGCCAGCAAACCACCAAAAGCGAGGAAGAACCCCACCAGAAACAGTGGCATCCGGCTGAACAATTCGGTCCAGTGGACTTTTTCCACCGCCCCTTCGGCTTTTACAGCCCGCTCTTCGGGGAAGGCGAACTGCCAAACCAGGGCCAGCACAAAACACCACACCCCGATGAACAGGTCGATGAACACCTTGATCAGCGTGGTTGCCGCCAGCATCAGGCTGCCGGCCCCGGGTTGGTACAAGGCCTCCGTCACTGCCCCCGCGGCGGTGGCCGCGCCATCGGTCTTCACGGCAAGGCCCATCCAGGCGGCGGCTACCATCGGGTCATCGGGAAGAAGCCATTTGGCGAACCAGGGAAGCACGAGCAACTCGATGGTGGAGAAAACCACCACCAGGCTGGAGACGATCACTGGCACGCCCGGCCGGGCGCGTATGGCCGAACCGGTCGCCATGGCCGCGGAAACCCCGCAGATGCTGATGCCTGAGGCCAGCGGGGCCGCCCATTCGCGCGGGAATTTGAACACCACGCGGGCCAGCAAGTACACCATGGCCCAGTAGAGCAGATAGGCTTCGGCGATCGCGGCGAGACCACGGGCGATTAGTTCACCCGCCCGCCCGGCCTGGCCCAGGGTCTTGCTGGCCAGACCCACCCCCACCAGCACGATGGCGGTCTTGATGAACAATTCGGTGCTGGCGCTTTTGCGCAGCCAGCGCCCGACGCCAGGGAGCAGGTTGCCTAGCAACAGCCCGGCCAGCAGGGCCAGCAGGTAGCCAGCCTCACCGGTGAGACCCATGGACCAATCGAGCCCGAAGGATTTGAGTTTTTTGGCATCCGTTGTCGCCAGAATGCCGTGGTGCCCCAAAAGAAAGCAGCCATAACCGAGCAGGAGAACCGTGGCATGGCGTGGCAGGTTTTTCCAGATCGGGTTGCCCCTGGTCCAGTCGATGGCGACCAGGGCCGCCAGCAGGAACCCCAAGGTGCCGGCAAGGCTCAGGAGCGGCGACATCGTGGACTTCGTGTCCACGGTTTTGAGGGCCTGCCCCGGGTTGACCCATTCCTGGATGGAGGATGCCCACCCCCAAGGCTGCAAGGCAGGGTTGGCAAGGGTTGGGAGTGCCATCCCGGCGATCAAAAGCCCCAGCACCAGGGCGCACCAGTCATCGGAATGGAAAATGCTCTTTTTCATGGGAACGAATGTACCAAAAGGCAGCGGGCCGGTTTCACCCGGCCCGCTTGATAGATCCCGGTTTTATGGAATGTCAGAACGGCAAGCCTGATTGGCTGGCATCGTTCAACCCCTGGCTGTTCATACCCTGGGCGGATGGACCGTGGGAGGCGGCAGGGGGTTGTGGTTGGCCTTCGGGTTTCGTCCCGCGCTGGGCGTTGAAGAAATCTTCACTGGCCTTCATCAGTGCCACCAAGCGTGTGTCCAGGCTGATTGGGCCACCCGAGAAGGCGCGGGAATCGGCCATATCGAGCAGCACAAACGGCAGCTGAATAGCCAAAACCCTGGCCGAATGGCCCACCAATTGGGTACGAGGCGCGTCCCACGGCATGTCGCCGGTGGTGTCGGGGGCCACGCCCTTGACCAGCACGATGGATCCGGCCTCAAGGTCGTCTTCCTGCAGGTTGCCCCGGGCTCGCTTGCTGGCCTTCCCGGTCCAAAATTCCAGCGCCTGCTCATCTTCCATTGCGCGGATGCCCGGAAAACCGTCCATCAGGACCTCGTCCAGCGTGACGGCGGCCCGGATACGGGCGAGAAGGGTTTTGATCACCGAGCACGATCCGGGCTGGGTTTTGCCCGCCCTCAAGCGGCGAAGGGCCACTTTCAGGGGATGATAATTGCTCATGGTGCGCCTCCTGTGGCAGTTCGGACCAACTTCACCGGGCATGGATTTCCATTCTACCGCAATGAAATTTAGCCTTTTGGTTTTATCCCGGGGGTATATCCAACCAGACAAACCATGCCCAAACTGGGTTCCACACTCTGAATACGGTTGACGGTGGCGGGTTTTTCAACGGCAGGTGTTTTTGTGTTTTCCGGCAACAGGCATGGTTGCGTTATTCTGAAGGAAAACCAGCCAGCCCGTGGATCCCGCATGAACGCCCGACAGGAAGCCTTGGCCCAACGCCTGCACACCGTGCGCCTGCGCATGAAGGCCGCCTGCGCGCGGGCTGGACGCCCCACGGATAGCGTGACCCTGGTGGCGGTGACCAAAACGGTGGAGCCGGAGGTCGCAGCCGACCTGTTGATGCTGGGAGTTACCGATTTTGGCGAGAACCGCCCGCAGGAATTGTGGCGCAAGGCTGCCGTTGTTCCGACAGGGCGGTGGCACCTGATAGGCCATTTGCAGCGCAACAAGGTGGATAGAACCCTGCCCTTGGCGACCCTCATTCACTCGGTGGACAGTCCCCGCCTTCTGGATGCCATTGAGGCGGAAGCCGTTCGCCAAAACCGTGGCGTGGGCGTGTTGCTGGAGGTGAACTGCAGCGGCGAGGATGCGAAGCAGGGTTTCGAGCCGGATCAGGTGCCCGGATTGGTTGACAGGATCCTTGGTCTGAAACAGGTGCGGGTTCGCGGGCTGATGACCATGGCTGCCCTTTCCGACGACCCTGAAAAAGCGCGACCGGCGTTTCGCCGTCTGGGCAGTGTGGCAGAAACCCTGCGTAAGGCTCTCGCGGGATCGCCACACACGGTGGACGAACTCAGCATGGGAATGAGTGGCGACTTTGAGGTGGCCATCGAGGAAGGGGCCACCCTGATCCGCTTGGGAACCACCCTGGTTGGGGACCTGCCCAACCCATGAGCTGTCCAGTTGCCCTGACTGACCACGACGAGGGCTGCATTGTCCCGGTGCGGGCCCAGCCCGGAGCCAA
Organism: Gemmataceae bacterium; assembly: GCA_017853285.1. Lineage (GTDB taxonomy): Bacteria > Planctomycetota > Planctomycetia > Gemmatales > Gemmataceae > UBA6894. The sequence goes on along the minus strand of JAFMJU010000087.1, from coordinate 5,274 downwards.
ACGGACGGGTGTGGCGGGCCTGCGCGGAACCGCACTCAAGTTGGCGGTCAATGCCCCGCCCGTGGATGGCAAGGCCAACGAGGCTCTTCGCTTGGTGTTGGCCGATGCCCTCGATATCCGCCCCAGTCAGGTCGAGCTGGTCGGTGCCGCCGCCAGCCGGGACAAGAAATTCCTGGTGCGCGGTCTGGATCGGGCGGAGCTGGAACTTCGATTGACCCGTTTGATCGGGACGGTTTGACTTGCCCATGGAAACCCGCCCCGCCATTTTCCGGGCGCTGCGCCACCGCGATTACCGTTTGTATTTCTGGGGCCAGGCGGTTTCGCTGGTGGGGACCTGGCTGCAGCAGGCCGCCCTGGTTTGGCTGGCGTATGACCTCACCGGCCTGAGTACATGGACGGGGCTGGTGAGCATGGCCACCATCCTGCCCACGGCGTTCCTGGCCCCATTTTCAGGGTGGCTGGCAGACCTTTTCGCCAAGAAACGCATCGTGCAACTGGCGCAAACGGGCATGCTGATCCAGGCGGCCTCGCTGGCTATCCTGGTCTGGGCGGGGCAGGCTACCCCGGAGCGGCTTGTCCTTTGGAGCCTGTTCGCCGGACTGTTGCAGGCGATCGACCTGCCCACGCGGCTCAGCTTTATCAAGGAGCTGACCGGGCCGGAGGATCTGGCCAATGCCGTGGCCCTGAATTCGATGCAATTCAACCTGGCCCGCGCCCTGGGGCCCGCCTTGGCCGCGGGGTTGTTGGCTTTGGTGGGGCCGGCATGCTGCTTCGCATTGAACGCCCTCAGCTATGCGGCGGTTTTGGCCGTGCTGTGGGCGATGCGCGCTCGGGGCGAAACAATGGAGGGCACGGTTGCCCGTGGGGGAATTTGGGAGGGGGCCCGATTCGCGTTAAATCATCCGCCGGTGGGACGATTGCTGGTTTTGGTCTCCCTTGTCGCCTTGGCCGGGTGGCCGGTCTTATCGCTGCTGCCGCAGGTGGCGGTCCAGCGGTTGGGCTGGCATGAGGCGGGATACGGCACCCTGCTCAGTGCGGTGGGTGTCGGGGCGGTGCTTTCTTCCCTGCTGGTGGCCCGGCGCGGATTTTCCGCTTCCCCATGGGTGTACCTGCGGACCGGAATCGTGATCGCCGCCCTCGGGGAACTGGTTTTGGCCCACGCGCCTGCGGGGTGGTGCGGCATGGCCGGGGCGTTTCTGTTGGGGATGGGGCTGATCCTGTTCATTCCCACCGCCCAGGGAGTGGTGCAGATGGCCGCGGTGGATGGCGTGCGTGGCAGGGTGATGGCGCTTTGGACCATGGGCATGAGCCTCGCCACCCCGATTGGAAACGCCGTCACAGGGCCCTTGGCCGACCGGTACGGTGTTTCCATGGTGCTGACCGGCATGGCGGGTCTGATGGTTTGCCTTCTGGCGGGAACAGCGCGAAAACGAAACGGCGCGGAATGGTGAAAACACCCCGCGCCGCAAAAGATGAGTGAAAAAGAAGCCGGATGGCCTGTTCAGGCTGCCTTGGGGGCCAGGCTGTTGGCCGGATCCATGTCGGCGCGCAGGATGATCGCCTGATCGGCATAGCTGGTACGGTGGCGCACCGCCGGGAAACCGGCATCCTCCAGCCGGCGGACCACCTCGTCGGCGGGATAATAATGGAACCGTCCGATCCGCGCCTGCTTGCGTAGCCAGCGGCCCGTGTAGAGCATGCGCAACCCGTTGACGAACGCCTTGCCGGCCGAACGGATTCGGAAGGCCGAACCGAACGATTTGAGCATGATCGACACGAAGTTGGGCTCGGGCACATTGACCGAAACCACGGCCCTGCCGCCCGGCTTCAGCACCCGCTTCAATTCCCTCATCAGGTGCCGGTAGGCCTGGTCGGTGTATTTGCCAGTTTTCGGGTCTTTGTGCTCGGCATAGGTAATGGCGAGGCCGCTGACGATGCCGTCGAAATACCCGTCGGGGAATTGGCTCAGGCCGGAGGAGAAATTGCACAGCACGAACCGGCGCACACCCTCCGGGCAGGGCGGTTGGATGGTTTGCTTCAGGTAGAGGTTCTCGTTGGCGGGGTTGCAGTCGCTGCCGACCACCTCCGCCAACTTGCCTTCGGCTGCCGCCCACAGAGCCTTGGTCAATTGGCCCGCCCCGCAACCCAGGTCGAGCCAGCGCTCACCCGCCCTTGGCCGGCACCACGCGATCGTGTCCTCCAGCAACTCCTGGTAGGGGACGGCCTTGTGCTGGTCCTTGAAGGCCTTGGCGGTTTCGGGTTGAAGCCAATGGTTGTCGGTGCTGTCCATGATCTTCCTTGAAATCGGGTTGGGCGTTGACGATCGTTTCAAGCGGTCTGGCGTTGGTTGGTCGCAGGGTGGCGCGCGGCCAGCGCACGCGTTTCCTGCAGGATCGCCCCGCACAAGACTTGCTCCATGCGGGCAAGGGCGCGGGCGATTTGCGATCCATCCATCGCCCGGTGGTCGTAGATGATTCGGACGGTCACCTCCCCCTTGGCGGAGACCGGGCCGAATGTGAGGCATGTGGTGAGTGGGGAAAGCGGGTGCAGGCTTTCCGCGCCCAGGCCGGAGTAGACGCTCAGGCCGAAGGTGCCCAAGTGATTGGCCCGCATCGGGCCCGACCAGTCCAGGGCGCTCCACCACAGGAGCCGTCGCAAAAAACGGGGGAGCCGGGCGATGCGCATGGCCCGGCGCATCACGCCGAATTCCTTCGCCGGGCGTTCCTTGAATTGGCGAAGCCGGGTCTCAATCTGGTCGAGGGGCAGGTCCTCAGGCTGGTGGATATGCCCGAAAAGCACCTCCTCCTGGTTTTCCGACCCGCCCTGCTTGCTGATGGCCACGCTCACGACGGAATGCGGATGACGGTACATGCGCTCCCAGGGCCAACGGATCAGCGCCTGACGCAGTTCGGGCATTTCCCGCGCAGTCTGGGAGAAGGCCTTGAGAAAAAGAGCGGGCCATCGTGGTTTGGGGGTGCCGGTAGGCCAATGATCCGCCACCAGGTCACGGGCCTGTGCCAACTCCCCCAGATGCATCTGACGCTGCACCGGAACAGTGGGCACCTTGGCGGCGAAGTGCAGCAGATCGCAAATCAATTTGCGGGCGGGTGAAACCGGCAGGTATTGGCCGACAGTCCGTTTCAAAACCAAGGCTCCCGAATGAGGCACGGTTGTACCACTTTCGGAAGCCACAGCTCCACAGCATTTTAGAAATGAAGCGGCCTTTTGGGTTGATTAGGAAATCTGGGAGAGGACGGCGTCACCCATAGCCTTGGTGGAATCCTTGCCGCCCAAATCCGGTGTACGCACTTTGGCTTCGCGCAGCACCTGCACAACCGCAGCATGCACAACCGCGGCTGCTTTCTCCAGCTTCAGGTGCCGGAGCAGCAGCACACCTGAAAGGATAGCCGCCAACGGGTTGGCGATGCCCTTGCCGGCGATGTCCGGGGCGCTGCCATGCACCGGCTCGAACATGCTGGGGAAGGATCTCTCCGGGTTGATGTTGGCGCTGGAGGCCAACCCCACACTGCCGGTCACCTGGGCCGAAAGGTCGGTGAGGATGTCGCCAAACAGGTTGCTGGCCACCACCACATCAAAACTCTCGGGTTTGCGCACGAAGTCCATGGCGGCCGCATCCACCAGCAAGGACGATGAACTGACTTGCGGGAATTCGGCCTTTACCGCGTGGTAGCACTCATCCCAAAGGGTCATGCCAAAGGTTTGGGCATTGGATTTCGTGATGGAGGTTAGCTTCTTGCGGGGGCGATTGGCGGCCGCCTGAAAAGCTGCCCGCATGATGCGCATGCAACCTTTGCGTGTGAACACATTGGTTTGGATAGCAATGTCATCGGGTGTGCCCGGGTAAAGCCTGCCACCGATAGGAGCATACTCGCCCTCGGTATTTTCTCGATATACAAGCATATCAATGCTGCCCGGGGCTTTATCCCTCAGGGGCGATTGCACGCCTTCGAACAGGTAGGCGGGACGCAGGTTCACATATTGGTCGAATTTCCGCCGCATGGGCAGCAGGAGCTGGTGCACCGGGATCGTGTCGGATACCTCGGGAAGGCCAACGGCCCCAAACAGGATGGCGTCATGCTTTGCCAAGGTTTCCCAGCCATTCGCCGGAACCATTTCACCTGTCTGCAGATAGCGCTTGGAGCTCCAGTCGAGGTGGTTCCAGTCCAGTGTGGCCCCTTCCAGACGGGCCGCCTTTTCCAACACCCGAACTGCCTCGTCAATCACCTCGGGGCCGATGCCATCACCACCAATCACCGCGATACGGAAGGTTGCCATTGCAAGAGATCCATTAGGTGAGTATCAGCCCCGCCTTGGGCTTGGTTTTTTCGATTTCCTAGGGGAAAGCTTGGTCTAGAGGCTAGGCAGACACAGTCAAGTCACCCGATGGTAGTCGGTCGGAAAAGAGATACGGGTTTTCGGCCTGAGGGGAGTGAAGTCATGGGCGCAAAAAGCCCGTTTCACCTTGGAAAAGCCCGCATTTTGCCCAAATGGTGCATGATCGCGTGGTTGGGTCTGGCGGTCGGCATGGGTTTGACCGGTTGCAAGAACGCCGGGGGAACAGGTGCTGCTTCGCCCATCAGTTTCCCATTTGGCAACAGCCCGGGGCCGACAGGTACCGCTGGAGCTCCCGCCGCCGCCGGTACCGCGGGATTGTTCACCGGGGCCTCCGCAGCAGGCGCAAATGAGCGAGATCCCCTGCTTGGCTTGAGTACCTCGGCTTCGCCACCCAGACCGGTCAATGGGCTTGCAACTCCCAATTCGGTGGTTGGTTCAGGCAATCAATCGGTGCCGGCAATTCCCAATCCCTCTGGTTCCGCAAGCCCAGCGGCCCTGACTTCCGGGCCCGGTGGGACTTACCCGATCAACTCCAATGGTGCGGCCCAACCGGCAACAGCCCCACCCATCCGCATGGACCAGACAGGTACTACCGGATTCACACCGGTTCCCGGCCAGCCTGGTACCCTTCAGCCCACCAGCATGACCGTGGGGGGTGATGAATACCGCCAGTTGCAAAATGAATTCGCTCGCCGCCGGGTGGTTTACCAGCGGCTGGAAATGACCAGCGAGAACAACTGGCGTTGCCTGGTGACCGTGCCAGATTCCGCCAACCCGCAGGCCCGGCGGAATTTTGATGTCCGTTCCACCAGTGATGTCGGGGCCATGCGTCTCGCCTTGCAGGAAATGGACAAACAAATGTCTCCCCCGGGCGGTGTCGTACTCATCACCTCCCAAGGAACAGGGATCATCCCGGCG
>JAFMJU010000086.1 GCA_017853285.1 Gemmataceae bacterium | reverse complement strand
CATCAGGAGACCGAGGGCGCGAGGATTTTTCACCGCAAAGGGGGAGTCCGGGATGATATCCCGGCCTCGTACTCTGGCGTCCCTGCGGGACGGGGTGGTTGGTGGGGATCAGTCGAGGTCCTCGGGGGCATTGTGGTCGCCTGGGCCGAGGAAGACCTTGCGGGGGCGGAGGTGGCCGTCGCGCCAGTGGGCGAGGATTTTGAGGTGGCCCTGGTGGAGGAGGGCGAGGAGTTGGTCGGTGGGGAGTTCGGGGAGATCGGTCCCCAGGGCGAGGAGTTGGTCGCGGGTGGGCTTTTGGCCCTCGAGGAGGCGGAGGAGGGCCTCGCCGCCGATCTCGTGCCTTGGCATGGTCTGGATGGCGCGGGCGAGGGGCTGGAGCTGTTTGAGGGCCTGCTCGGCGGGGATGTCGAGCTGGAGGGCATCGGCCTGGGTGAAGTCGCCGACGCACTCGCGGCAGAGATCGGTGAGGTAGGCGGCGGTGCCGAGGGCGACGCCGAGGTCGCGGCCGATGGCGCGGATGTAGGTGCCCTTGCCGCAATCGACGCGGATGGTGGCGCGGGGCCAGTCGAGGTGGAGCAGTTGGATGCGGTCGATACGGACGGGGCGTGGGGGCAGTTCGGGCTCGCGGCCTTTTCTGGCGAGGTGGTAGGCGCGCTGGCCGGCGACCTTGACGGCGGAGATGGTGGAGGGGACCTGCAGGATGTCGCCGGTGAAACGGGTGAGCAGGGCGGTGAAGGCCTCGGTGCCGGGGTCTGAAGGCAGTGGGGCGGGGGTGATGTCGCCATCGGCGTCGTCGGTGGTGCTTCTGGCCCCGAAGAGGATGTCGGCGCGGTAGGTCTTGGGCAGCTCGTGCAGGAACTCGACGAGGCGGGTGGCGCGGCCGACGCAGGCGAGGAGGACGCCGGTGGCCATGGGGTCGAGCGTGCCGGAGTGGCCGATGCGGGTGCCGCGGGGGAGCCATTTCCAGGCCTTGTTGAGGGCATCGCGCGAAGTGAGCCCGCGGGGCTTGTCGAGAACCAGGATGCCGTCGATCAGCCGCTTCATGCCGTGAGTCCGCCGCAAAGGGTGTACTCTAGCACCTGAGGGCGGGGTTTATCCACGGTTTTGGCGGGTGCGGCATGTGGTTCGGTCAACGGGTGCTGGTGATTGCGAACCCGTCGGCGGGGCGGGGGCGGGCGGCGACCTCGCTTGGACTTTTGCGGAGCCTTTTGGGGAAAGAGGACCGGCTGGTTTTGACCGAATCGCCCCGGCACGGCGTGGAGCTGGCGCGGGAGGCGGGCCGAAGCGGCGACTGGCCGATCATCGCGGCGGCGGGCGGGGACGGGACGGCGCACGAGGTGGGGTGCGGGCTGCTGGAATCGGGCAACCACGAGGCGGCCCTGGCGGTGCTGCCGATCGGCTCGGCCAACGATTACGCGTGCGGGTTGAAGCTGGGAAGACACTGGTGGAAGCGGCCGGGGGTGAAAACCCGTCTGGCGCAGGTGGACGCGGGGCGGCTGGAGTGGACCGGGGCGGACGGGAAGCCCGGGGGCACCTGGTTCATCAACGGGATGGCGGCGGGCTTCAACGGGCAGGTGACGCTGGAATCGAGGAAGATCCGGCATCTGCGGGGTTTGCCGCTGTACGCGCTGGCGGTGTGGAGGGCGCTGGGCAGCCACCGCGTGGGCGGGGCGTGGCGGGTGAGCGTGGACGGTGTGGCGCTGGCGGAGCGGCCGCGTCTGACGGTGAGCCTGGCGCTGGGGCCGCGGGAGGGGAATTTCGTGGTGGCGCCCCGGGCGAGCCTGACCGACGGGCTGTTTGACATCCTGGCGGCGGAGCCACTGGGGATGCTGGAGATTTTGCGGCTGTTGCCCGGGCTGGCGGCGGGAGCGGCGCTGACGCATCCGCGGGTGTGGCAGGGGCGTGGGGCGCGCGTGGAGCTGGGGATTGGCGAGGGAGAGGCTTTCATCGCCCACACGGATGGGGAATTGGTGGTATTGCCGGCGATGGGTGTGCGCGGGCTGACGGCCAGCGTGGCGCCCGGGCGGTTGCGGGTGGTGGCGGGCGAGGGGTTTGGCACGGCAGGGTGACCGAGCCTTCGGCCTCAGCGGGTGAGGCAGGGGGTGCGGAGGTGGTAGTTCTCCTGATCGTGGGTGAATTGCTCATCGAGCACGAGGGTGGCGCCGGGGCGGATGGCGAGGAAGCCGAAGCGGGCGCGGATGGCGTCGGCGCAGGCGTCGAGCTTGCGGCCGCGCTCGGCGGCGGGCTCGGTGAAGAGCTGTAGCTGGGGGGCGGCTGGGGCGAGGCCGGTGAACTCGACGCCGATGTAGCGCAGCGGCAGGCGGCGGTTGAGGACGCGGGTGAGGCGGTCGTGCGCGGCGGCGCGGAGCGTGGCGTCATCGTTGGCCGGCGGTGAGAGTTTGGCGAGGCCGTCGGCCGCGGCGTAATCGCCATAGCGCACATGGACGCGGAGGCCCGAGGCGAGGCGGCCGCGGGCGCGCAACTCGAGGGCGGCGCGGGTGACGAGGTAGTCGAGCAGGGCGCGGAGGTGGCCGCCGGGCCTGTCGGCCAGCGGGGGCTCGAGGCTGGTGCCGCGCGAGAGCGTGGCGGCGGGCTTGTCGACGCGTGGCAGGGTGTCGTCATCGCCGGCGGCGAGGCCGGACCAGAGGCGGCCGGGCGCGCCGAACAGGCCCTCGAGCAGACGCCGGGGCGCGAGGGCGACATCGCCCAGGGTGGCGAGGCCGCATTCGGCGAGGCGGCGGGCGTTGAGCGAGCCGGCGCCCGGCAGCAGCGAGGACGGGAAGGGGGCGAGGAAGCCGCGCTCGGCGCCGGGCGGCACGAGCCGCGTGGGCGACGGGGGCGGTGTGCCCTGGCAGCGGGCGGCGAGTTCCCTGCGGCACTCCTTGGCATCGTGCGTGGCGACGCCGGCGATGAATCGGCCGCGGGCCATGCCGACGGAGACCTCGAGGCCGACCTCGGCGCGGACGCGGGCGCGGAGGTTGTCGGCCAGGCGGATGGGCTGGTCGGGAGAATAGGGGTCGATGATGTCTGGTATCTGCAGGTAGAGGTCGTCGAGCGCGGCGACCTCGACGCGGCGGGTGATGTCGTTGCAGAGGCCGGCGATCTGGCGGCCGGCGACCTCGTAGCGGCGGTAATCGCCTGGCAGGACGCGGAGTGAGGGGCAGAGGGCCTTGGCCTCGCGGAGGCGCATGGCGGTGCGGACGCCGTGGCGCCTGGCCTCGTAGCTGCAGCTGGCAACGACACCGGTACCGACGGCCACAGGTTTACCACGCAGGCGGGGATCATCCCGCTGCTCGATGGCCGCGAAGAACGCATCGACATCGAGGTGCAGGACCAAGGGGCGATGGTTGGCTGCGGAGTTGGTTGGCGGGGGAGTCTGGCTGTTTTCCGGGAAGCCCAGGGCCGGCTGGCGGTCATTTGGTGGCTGAATGGGCAAGTTGGGTGGAGGCGGGCAGAGTCCATCCATTGTTCTTCCCCCGTTTGGGTGTGGCATCCGTGCCGCGGGCAATCCTTGGATAGTGTACATGTGTATACATCCTGCGGGGCGGTAGTCAAGTCGGGCAGGGGTGTGGCGAAGGTGCCGGGGAAGCCGGGCGGGAATGAAGACTTGATGAGGAGCGGCGGAAAGGAGGCGGTTGCTTGACAGTGGCTGTCGGGCAGCCTTAGCCTAAAGGCTTTATCCATCTGTTTGGATAACTGGTGATACAAGGCGTTATTGTGTACCCGCGCCAGCTTGGCGCATCCATCAACCCGGGGCGCTGATCCGTTTTCTTCACGCTCACCAGCCCCAGAATGTCGGAACCCGTCTGATATGGAACCAACCCCCGAGCAGGCCAACGAGCGTATCCCTGGTGAACCGACCGGGAACGAGAGGCCTGTGGATGCCGACTTTGACGCCTCGCGCATCGCGCAAATGCTGCAGGTGCGGCGGACGCAGGTGGAGAAGGTGGCTCGACTGCTGTCTGAGGGGCACGAGCCCCCGTTCATAGCCCGGCACCGCCGGGACATGACGCTGGGGCTGCCCGAGGAGGCGATCTGGCGGATCCACGACCTGACGGCGAAGCAGAAGGCGCAGGCGGGGCGTCGGCGGGAGATCATCGCCACGCTGGCGGGGCAGGGGCGACTTACACCCGCGCTGGAAGAGGCTGTCAACGAGGCGGACACCCAGCGGCGCCTGGAGGACATCCAGGCGCACCTGCGGCCGAGGCGGCGCAGCATCTCGGCGCCGTTCCGTGAGAAGGGGCTGAACAATCTGGCCGAGGCGATCTGGCTTGGCGACCCGGTGTTGCCGGACGCCGGCGCGCTGGAGGCACTGGTGGGTGATCTGGCCGACCCGGAGAGGGGCATCGGCACGGCGGATGAGATCCGCGAGGGGCTGAAGACGATTCTGGCCGAGGTGGTGGCCGACGCGCCGGACATCCGCAGCGGACTGCGGCACATTATTTGGGAGACGGCGCGGGTGCGGAGCGCGCGCAATCCGGGCGCCAACGACGCGGTGGCCGCGGAGCACAAGGAATATTGGCAGTTCTCGGACACGCTGAAGCAGATCCCGGCGCACCGCGTGTTGGGATTGGGGCGCGCGGAGCGCGCCGGCGCGGTGACCGTGACGCTGGAATGGGACCGCGAGGGGGCGATGGCGCTCCTGCGCACCCGCATGCCTTTGCCCGGGCCCGAGGAGGCGGTCGCGCCCAGCTACAGCGGGGAGGGCGGCGGATCGTTCATCCCCGAGAAGCCGGTGGCCGTGGCCCTGGCGGTGACGGAGGTGACCCCGGCGGTTGAGGAGCCGGCTGTCGCCGTTGAACCCGCCGCGGTTGTGGAGTCCACGGAAGCGCAGGCGACCCCCGAGGCTACCGAAGGCGTTGAGGCGGTTCCCGCAGCCGAGGCGGCGGCACCTGTCGAGGCCCCACCTGTTGAGGCTGAAGCTCCCGCCGCCGAGGCCCCGAAGGCGGCACCACCTACCCGCCACGCACCGGCGTTTCCGGTGGCGGCAAGATTCCACCGGCTGGACCGGCCGGAACTGCTGGCCAACCATCCCCACACCGCCTTCCTGAACGAAGTGGCGAAACTGGCGCTGGAGAAGGTGCTTGTGCCGCTGGTGGAGCGGGATGTTCGGCGCGACCTGACCACGCGGGCGGAGGAGCAGGCCGCCCTGGTGCAGGAACGGAACCTGCGCACCCGGCTGATGACGCCGCCCCTTTCCGGGCGGAAGGTGCTGGGCGTGGACCCGACCTTCCGGCACGGATTCCGCGTGGCGGTGATCGACGAGTCGGGCAAGCCGCTGGAATATGCCACGCTGCACCCCCAGGGAGGCGCGGCACACCTGGAGCATGCCAAGCGCAAGCTGGAAGAGCTGCTGCGGCGGTTCGAGGTGGAATTGATCGCGGTGGGAGGCGGGTCTGCCTCGCGCCAAGCGGAGGAGTTGGTAGCGAATGTTCTGAGCGACCTGCGGATCCGCAGGGAAAAAGGGCCCGAGGTCCTGGCAGCCGAGGCGGCAGCGGCTGAAGCCGCCCGAGCCGCGGAGGCAGCGGTTGCGGAGGTGGCTGAAACGCCGGCCGAGCAACCGGCGGTGGAGCAGGTGACCGAGGCGCCCGCGGATGCCGTGGCCGATGCGCCAGCCGCTGAAGCGGTGGCAGAGGGCGTGGCCAACGAGGCCCCCGCCGCGGAGACCGCGACCGTTGAGGTGGCCAGCGCCGAGGCGGCCGCCGCACCGGACAAGAACGCCGGCAAGAAGGGCAAGAACAAGCAGCCGAAAAAGGAACCGCCACCGCCGGAACCGGTGAATCTGGACGGGTTGCCCGAGGCTTCGGCAAAGCTGGCCTACGCGGTGATGCCCGATCCGGGCGCGCCGATGCCCGGCATGGAGCCCGAGGAACTGCGGGGCATCGACGGCGGGTTGAAGGCCGCCGTGAGCGTGGCGCGCATGCTGCAGGACCCGCTGCGGGAAATGCTGCGCTTCGACCCGATGAACATCGCCCCGGGCATGCACCAGGTGGAGCTGAACCCGCGTCAATGGCGGGATTCGCTTTACCGGGTGCTGCGATCGAGCGTGTGCGAGGCCGGTCTGGACCTGAACCAGGCCAACGCCGCGGAGTTGACCCATGTCTCTGGTCTTAATCCGCTGGTGGCGCAGGAAATTGTGGCCTGGCGGGCGCGGCTGGAAGGCGGGCGGTTTGACAACCGGTCCCAACTTCTGGAGGTGCCGGGCATCGACCAGCACCGGTGGAATCAGGCGATCGGCTTTTTGCGCATCGTGGGCGGGAGTGAGCCGCTGGATTCGACCTGGGTGCATCCGGAACAGTACGCGCTGGCGCGGAAGATTCTGGAACAGGCGGGCCTGAGCCCGGCCGATCTCGCGGACGCGTCCAAGCGGGACGAGGTGACCGGCAAGTTGAAGGCGCTGGAAATTCCGGCTGTGGCGCAGGCCGCGCGCGCGGCGGTGCAGGCCGGTGAACTGCAAGGCCCGGCCCCCAGCGAGGGGGTGGTTGCCGACACGGTTGCGGCGCTGGCCGAGCCCGGCCGCGACCCGCGGCATCTGGGGCGGCCGTTGATCCTGCGTGGCAGCGGCCTGAGCCTGGAGGACCTGAAGCAGGGGCAGGAGCTGGAAGGCCGCGTGCTGAATGTGGTGGACTTCGGCTGCTTTGTGGATATCGGCCTGCGGGAAGGCGGGTTGGTTCATATCAGCCAAATGGCGACCCGCTATATCCGCAACCCGTACGAGGTGGTCCGCGTGGGCGACCCGGTGCGGGTGTGGGTGCTGAATGTGGACACCGGCAAGGGCCGGGTTTCGCTGAGCATGCTGGAGCCGGGCCAAGAGGCCCAGGGCGGCGGGCGTGGCGAGGGCCGCCGGGGCCGGGACGGGCAACGCGGGCGTGGCGAAGGCCGGCCGCAGCAGGGAGGCCCCGGGCGTGGCCCCCGTGGACCGAGGCGGCCGGAGGGCGCGGAAGGCGCCGAGGCCGGCGCGCCGCAACAACCGCCTCGCGAAGGCGGACGAAGGTTTGACCGACCGGGCGGACCCCGGCCGGAAGGCCGTCCACCCCGTGGTGAGGGCAGGCCGGAAGGTGCTCGCGGGCCGGGACGACCGGGCCAGGGGCGGCCGGGAGGCAGGCCGGGCTTTGGCGGTCCGGGCGGGCCAGGCGGTAAGCCGGGTTCGTCATTGCCGCCGCGCGGGTCTTCGCGCAAGGAGATGGAATCCCGCGGCAACCGGCCACGGCCGGGCCAAGGGGGAGGGGCCCCGGGCGCCCCGAAACCGGATGAAACCGCCGCGCCAGCACCGGAGGCCGCCAAGACGCCGGCGACCAAGCCGGCCGGCAAGCCGCAGCGTCCGGCTCCCAAGCCGGTGAACCTGTCGCAGGATGCTTTGGCGGGGGGTAGCCCGCTGGGCAGCTTCGCTGAACTGGCGGCGTTTTTCGCGGCCACGGGGCCCGAGAAAAAGGCCGGGAGCGAGCCCAAGCCGGAGGGGAACCCGCCGGCCGGGGGTGAGCCGGGCGGGGCTTGAGGCCCGGGGAGGGCTTCCGGTTTGTTGGAGACCGGGACTTTTACCCCTAGAATATGAGCAGAGTGGAATCAGGAACCGCCGGCGGCTAACCGCTGGTGGTTCCGTTCTTTTGCGGGGGGTGGGGTGATGAGCCCCTGTGCCCCCAGCTTGAAAGAGTCAGAATCAGGCCAAACCCCGAGCGCGCATGTCCTCCCAACCCCCCAACGCACCCAAACAAAACGACCGGTCCGGCCGCCGGGGCAGCCCCTGGATGGCAGGCAACTGGGCCTGGCTGGTGGTGATCGCCCTGGCCATTCTGGCGGTGGTGATGACGCGGGCGGGGACCCGTTCGGTGGAATACGGGGTGTTCTGGAACCTGCTGAACGACGCGCAGGAAGCGAAGAAGGTGAAGCGGGTGGTGTTCCGCGACCCGGACCGCATGGAGGTGACGCTGGCCGAGGACGCGCTGCAGCCGAGCGGCTCTGGCGGGCTGTCTGAAAAATATCGCGAAAAGATCAAGAACATCCGCTTCGAGGTGAAGGTTCCGGGTGAGGACAAGGATCTGCTGCCGAAGCTGAGGGACCTGTCGAGCCAGGACAAGCTGCAACTGCTGCGCGAGGAGGAACCGTTCGCGGGGCTGGGCACGCTGATCTTCTTCATGCTGCCGTTGATCGTGTTCATGGCGTTCTTCTTCTTCGTGCTGCCGCGGATGCGGGACCCGATGGGCGGCGGGTTCTTGAACAACTACATCCGCAGCCCGGCGAAGAAGTACGACAAGGGGAAGACCCGAGTCACCTTTGAAGATGTGGCAGGGATGGAGAACGCGAAGGGTGAGTTGCGGGAGATCGTGGAATTCTTGAAGTCACCCGAGAAGTTCTCGCGCTTGGGGGCGACCGTGCCCAAGGGTGTGCTGCTCGTTGGATCGCCGGGCACCGGAAAGACGCTGCTGGCCAAGGCTGTGGCGGGCGAGGCGGGCGTGCCGTTCTACTCGATCAACGGCTCTGAATTCATTCAGATGTTCGTGGGCGTGGGCGCCAGCCGCGTGCGCGACATGTTCAAGACGGCGAAGGAGAACTCGCCGTGCATTTTGTTCATCGACGAGATCGACGCGGTGGGCCGCATGCGCGGCGCGGGCGTGGGCGGCGGCTCGGACGAGCGCGAGCAGACGCTGAACCAGATTTTGTCCGAGATGGACGGGTTCCAGCCGAGCCAGACGGTGATCGTGATGGCGGCGACCAACCGGCCGGATGTGCTGGACAGCGCGCTGCTGCGGCCGGGGCGGTTTGACCGGCATATCACGGTGGACCGGCCCACTTGGCAGGGGCGGATGGGTATTTTGAAGGTACACACCCGCAACAAGCCGCTTGCGGATGATGTGAACTTGGAGGATATCGCGCGGCACACGGTGGGGATGACGGGTGCCGACCTGCGCAACCTGTGCAACGAGGCGGCGCTTCTGGCCACGCGGGAGGGGAAGGACCGGATCGACCGGTCGGACTTCCACCGTGCGGCGGACCGGGTGCTGATGGGGGCCAAGCGCGAGGAAGTGCTGACGGCGGACGACAAGGTGCGGATCGCCTACCACGAGGTGGGTCACGCCCTGGTGGCCTGGCTGATGCCCGGGTGCGACAAGCCGCAAAAGGTGACGGTGATCCCGCGCGGGCAGGCCCTGGGAGTGACGCTGACCATTCCCGACGAGGACCGGGTGCACTACGGGCGGGACTACTTCGAGCGGCGGCTGGTGACCCTGCTGGCCGGCCGGGCGGCGGATCGGCTGGTGTACGGGCAGGTGTACTCGGGCGCGGAGAGCGACCTGAAGCAGGCCACACGCTTGGCCCGCATGATGGTGACCCACTGGGGCATGTCGGAAAAGGTGGGGCCGATGGCGTTCCGCGTGGGCGAGGAGCACACATTCCTGGGCAAGGAGATCCAGGAGGCGCGCGACTTCAGCGAGGGGACGGCGCAGGTCATCGACGAGGAAGTGAGCCAGATCCTGCGTGACGCGGACCGGAAGGCCACCGATCTGTTGACCACGAACCGGAACTACCTGGATGCGGTGACCAAGGAACTGGCCCACCGGGAGGAACTGCTCCGCACCGAGATCGAGGATGTGCTGCGCGCCAACGGGATGGATATCCCGGCGGAGAAGCCGAAGCAGGATGCGGCTTCGGAGATCGCGCCGAATCCGTCCGCGGCCGCCCTGGCGACACCCACCGATGCCAAAAGCGGGGAATCAAAGCCGGTGAAAGGGGCTGAACCCCAGGGCGGAAACGCACCCGCCGGTTGACGGCTTTAGGGATAATCTGAATTTTTATCGGGTCAATCCGCCTGGGGGTGGATTGACCCGCATCGTTTGACAAGCTTTTTTCCGCCATCTCCGCCGGCTAAAGGGCGGGAGCGCAAAGCCCGATCCCACCCATGAGCCCGACGGGATTTGCCCTGTCCGGGTCATCCGGTGGGATTTTCCATGCACTTACCCGTCGAGGGCGTTGACCCGCGCGGATGCCGTCCGGGCTACCGGCCGGATCTGGACGGATTGCGGGCGCTGGCGGTGACGCTGGTGGTGCTGAACCACGCGGGATTGGGTTTTGCCGGCGGGTTTGTGGGCGTGGACCTGTTTTTTGTGTTGTCGGGTTTCCTGATCACGGGAATCGTGCTGCGGGAACTGGCCGCGGGCAACTTTTCGCTGGCGCATTTCTATGAGCGACGGGCGCGGCGGATCGTGCCGGCGTTCGCGGTGGTGGCTGCGGCCACGCTGGCAGCGGGTTGGGCGCTGTTGTTGCCGGTGGACTACATGGCCCTTGGGAAGTCTGCCTTGGGCAGCGCGCTGGGATTCTCGAACCTGGTGTTCTGGTCGGAATCGGGCTACTTCGATGTGGCCGCCACGGAGAAGCCGTTGCTGCACACCTGGTCTTTGGGGGTGGAGGAGCAGTTTTACCTGGTGTTGCCGGTGCTGCTGATGGTGCTGGCGCGGCGTGGGGTGGGGCGGTGGTTGGCGCCGGCGCTGTGTGGGCTGTTCGCCCTGAGTCTGGGGGCGAGTGTGTGGCTGCTCGGGCGCCACCCGGGTTTCAGCTTTTATTGGCTGCCCACACGGGCGTGGGAGTTGCTGGCGGGGTCGCTTCTGGCACTGTGGCCGGTGTGGCGAATTCGTGGCCGATGGGCGCGCGAGGCGATGGCCCTGGTTGGGCTTGGGCTGATTGTGGTGCCGGCCCTGCTATATGACAAAAACACGGCTTTCCCCGGCTTGGCGGCTGTGGCGCCTGTCTTGGGGGCGGTGCTGCTGATCGGGGTGGGCGGGGCTGGAACTTCCCGGGTGCGGACCCTGCTGGAATGGCGACCGGTGGTGTTTGTGGGGACCATTTCCTACTCGCTGTATC
>JAFMJU010000085.1 GCA_017853285.1 Gemmataceae bacterium | reverse complement strand
GGCCAGCGTCGGCCCGGTGCGCAAGGCCCGCCTCTCCTGCGACAAACTGCTGGCCCAGATCATCGACCTGCTGAACACCCGGCTCAACAATGAGAAAGAGTCAGCCCAGGACGCATTCGAGAAATCCCGCCTGGTGCTCGCCGGGGCCGGCCTGGCAAGCCTGGTGACCGGCCTCGTTTCAGCCTGGTTCACTCGAAAGGCCATCGTTACCCCCGTGAGCCTGGTGGTCCAGGGCATCAAGCAGATGACCACCATCGGCCTGCGTTTGAAAGGCTTGGCTCAGGACCTGATGAGCCACAGCGAGGAAACCAACACACAATCCGCCAGCGTCGCCTCCGCCACGGAGGAACTGAACCGGGCCATCCAGACAGTCGCCGGAACCGCCGAGCAGGTCAGCGTCAACATCTCCGGCATTTCCTCCGCCTCCGAGCAGATCTCGGTCAACATCGATTCGGTCACCCAGGAGGCCGAGGCCGCCTCCGCCTCGGTCGACTCGGTCCGCGCGGCGGTGGAGTCGATCCATGCCGGGCTGACCAGCGTGGCGGCCGAGGCCCAGGCCGGTTCCCACCAGGCGGCGGAGGCCATGGCCCTGGCGGAAAAAACCTCCGCCACCATGGCGGCCTTGCACCGTGGATCGCAGGAGATCACCCAGGTCACGGGAATGATCCAGTCCATGGCGCTGCAGACCAACCTGCTGGCACTCAACGCCACCATCGAGGCCACCGCCGCGGGCGAGGCCGGCAAGGGCTTCGGTGTCGTGGCCGGCGAGATCAAGGGGCTAGCCCAGCAATCCGGCCAAGCTGCCGCCGAGATCGCCCGGCGCATGACCGAGACCCAGAATTCGGTCAACGAGGCCGTGGAAGCGATGCGCCGTGTGCACGAGGCATTCACAGCGCTCAACGGCGCCTCCCGCCGCATCACCCTTTCGGTCGATTCCCAGCGCGAGGTGGCCGAGTCCATCACCCGCGCCGCCGCACAGGCCAACACCGCGACCGCCCGGATCGCCGCTTCCATCCGCGAGGTGGGCAAGGGCACATCCGACATGGCTCGCAACGCCGGTGAGGCCGCGCGGGGCTCCGCTGATGTTTCAGCAAACACCAGCCAGGCCGCATCCGCCACCGCCTCAATCGCCGGCAGCATCCACACCGTCTCGGACGCCTCCAACCAGAACGCCAACTCGGCAACCCAGCTCAATTCGGCCGCCCTGGAGTTGGCCGACTTGTGCAGGTCCCTCGACGATTCGGTCGGCGAATTGGGAATCGAGTGAGGCAAAGCTTGCCCGCGGGTTCCACATGGAACCGTGCCCCCGGCGGCACCAGCCGTTAGAATGAACCCATGACCGATCTGTTGCGCGTGCTGCTGGTGGATGACTCCCGGATTTTCCGGGGGGCAATCCAGTCGGCACTCGAGACCCTTCCATGGGTCAGGATTGTCGGGTCGGTGTTCAGCGGCGAGAAGGCCCTGGCCCACCTGGATTCCATCCCCACTGATCTGGTGCTTCTCGACCTGGACATGCCGGGCCTCCCCGGAATCGACACACTCAAGCGTATCCAGCGGACCAATGCCCACCGCGCACCGGCAGAACCGGTGGGAGTGCTCGTCTTGACTGATCAGGCCGATGACCGAACCGAGCTGGTCCGTCAGGCCAAGGCCCTCGGAGCCTTTGATTGTTTTTCCAAGCCAGCCTACGGACCTTCGGAAACCATCCCTGTCCAGGCGCTGCTCAACAGCCTCCAACCCCTGCTGGAACGCTACCGCAACCGCCTCAACCGGTCCCGACTTGCCAACCCGGGCAGCCGGATTCTTCAACGGCCGGTGGACCCTTCCACCCCTCCCGCGGGGTTACCCGCCCTCCCGCCCCAATCCTCCGGAATCCGCCCGGCCTTGAATCCCAGGCATTTCGCCGCTGTGGCCATCGGTGTCAGCACCGGCGGTCCCAAGGCCCTGACCAGCCTCATCCCCTCCTTGGTCCCCCAATTGGATGTCCCGATACTGATTGTCCAGCACATGCCGGCGGGCTTCACGGCCTCCCTTGCCGAAAGCCTCGCCAAACTGGTTCCCGATTGGTCGTGCGCCGAGGCCCGCCAGGGGGAGGAAATCCAGGGCCGCATGATCCGGGTGGCCCCCGGTGGCAAGCATCTGGAAGTGCGACGCAACGGCGCCAAGACCCTCATCGAGTTGACCGACAAACCCCCCGAGTGCGGGTGCAAGCCTGCCGCTGATGTCCTGTTCCGCTCCATGGCCGCCGCCTATGGGCCCAGGGTGGCGGCCTTTGTCCTCACCGGCATGGGCAGCGATGGCACCAAGGGGGCGCTTGAGATCCGCAAGTCCGGTGGTTTGGTGCTGGCCCAGGACGAATCCACCAGTGTGGTCTGGGGGATGCCGGGCAGCGCTCTCAACGCCGGGGCGGTCCACGATGTCGCCCCGCTCGACCGTTTACCCCAGCTCCTGACGGAATGGATCAGGCGGAGGACCTCCCCTTGAATCCGGCCCGTCCAGTGCTCACCGAAGCTATCCGCCAGGTTTTGAGCGCCCACATCGAGCAGCTTTGCGGCATCCATCTGGGGCCGGAAAAAGCCTACCTGTTGGAACACCGTCTCACCCCTCTCATCAACCGGTACAAGCTGGCCGGTTTCGAGGGCCTTAAGGAGCGTCTGGTCAACAGGCTGGATCCTGAAATCCGCGACCGTGTCATCGAGGCTGTCGCCACCCACGAGACGGCTTTCTTCCGCGACCGGCACCCCTTCGAGGCTCTGCGCCTCACTGTCTTGCCCCAGGCCGCAAAGCGGTGGCAGGCAACCAGGGATTCCTTGGGCCAACGCCCGCGTCCCATCCGGATCTGGAGCGCCGCCTGTTCCTCCGGTCAGGAGCCATGGAGTGTGGCGATGGCCATCCAGGAATGGCTTCCCCTGTGCGGGGTCCCCGGCTTGGCCCAGGGCGATTTCTCAATCCTGGCCACCGACCTCAGCCCCCCGGTCCTCAGTCAGGCGCGGGAAGGTATCTACACGGAGGCGGAGGTGGCCCGGGGTCTGACAACAGGCCAGCGGGCCCGGTTCACCGTGCAGTTGCCCGGACCCAAACCCCGCTTTCAAATCAAACCCGAGCTACGGGCCATGGTGGAATTCCGCTGTGTCAACCTTCTGGAAAACGCCAAAGGACTCGGTCTGTTTGATGTCATCCTTTGCCGGAATGTGCTGATCTATTTCACCGACGCGCTCAAACGCCAGATCTGCGAGATGTTCCATTCCATGCTCATGCCAGGCGGCTACCTGATCCTGGGGGCCGCCGAGAGCCTTTTTGGCATCACCGAATCCTTCCAGACGGAGCGGGCTGGCGACACCCTGCTCTTCCGTAAACCCTGATTCCCCCCAGTTTCACCCTTCCTCCGGGTTCCACATGGAACCTACCCCGCCAACCAATTGCCATTGATCCCGGACCAACTCCCCGGGTAACCCGCCTACCCGGGTGGAAGCGCTCCAGGCCCCACCCAGCATGAAGGGGGATTTGCCATGGAACGAGCGGACAACAAAAACAACCATCGCATGGGCCGCGGGCTCGAATCGCTTTTCGGGGCCGGGGCTGAACCAGCCCAGCAGACCGAAGGGACCAAGGGCGAGGTTCCCGTGGCGGTGATCGAGACCAACCCAAACCAGCCCCGCAAGCATTTCGACCCCGAAGAGCTCGACAAGCTGAAGCAATCCATCCGCGAGCACGGCCTGCTCCAACCGGTGGTGGTGCGTCCCCGCGGGGACCGTTTTCAGCTCATCGCGGGGGAGCGCAGGTTGCGCGCCGCCATCGATGCCGGCATGGAAAACATCCCGGTTCACATCGTGAACTTCGACGACCAGAAAACCATGGAGGCCGCGCTGGTGGAAAACATCCAGCGCAGCGACCTGAACCCCATCGAGAAAGCCCAGGGCTTCAAGGATTACCTCGCGCGGTTCCAGATGACCCACGATGAGCTCGCCAAGCGGCTGGGCATGGGCCGTCCCACCATCACCAATCTGGTGGCCCTGCTCGACCTCCCCGCCGAGGTTCGCGAGGCGGTGCGCACCGGCCAGATCACCACAGGCCATGCCAAGGCGATCAAAGGCATGGCCGACGCTGGCAAGCAGGTTTCGGCCTGCAAGCAAATCATCACCATGGGTTTGTCTGTCCACGCGACCGAACAGATGGTCCGCCAGCAGGTCTCGGGTTCGGTCACTCCTCCGGGTGGAACCTCCACGAAATCCGGTGGCGACTCCTCCCCCGACCTGAAGACCGACCATGTGCGCGGCATCGAGGAGGAACTCGCCAGCAAGCTCGCCATGAAAGTGGCCATCAAGCTGAAGGGCCCTGAAAAGGGCACCGTGACGATCGCGTTCGAGAACAACGATGACTTCGAGCGACTGATCGAACGCCTCCGCCTGTGACTAGAAAGCGTTGGTTCAACCAATCAGTCCGGGCCATCCGTTTTCGGATGGCCCTTTTTGTTTGACTGCCCGGGCTGGCACCGGCAAGTCCCCGGGGGCCAGGTAAAACCTCCAGCCGATCCCCTGATCCCAAAAAACGGGGTAGCCCCACTGGAAATCAGGATTGCCATTCCCATAGAATGGTCATCGCCCCGAGCTTGCCAAACTGGTGCAGCGATGCTCACTTCCCTGCGGCGGTGGCTCAATTCCGGTTCCGTTGCCCTGCCCGCCGGCGGGGGCAAACCCCACTTGCCCTCCCTGGAGAAGCTGGAGGATCGCTTCCTGCCGGCCACCATCCAATTCGCCGTGATTGGTGATTTTGGCACCAACTACAAGGCGGAAGGTCAGGTTGCCGCACTGGTCAAAAGCTGGAATCCCGAGTTCATCGCCACGCTGGGTGACAACAACTACCCCGATGGCGGCTCGGCTTCCCTGGATGGCAATGTCGGCAGGTATTACAGCGACTACATCGGCGGCTACTCGGGGTCCTACGGTCCGGGTGCCCCGACTAACCGGTTTTTCCCGGCGCTCGGCAATCACGACTGGGGGACAAGGAGCGGAAAACCCCCGTTGCCAAAACCCCACACCGATTATTTCTCCCTGCCCGGAAACGAACGCTACTACACCTACACCCGGGGCCCCGTCCAATTCTTTGTCCTGGACAGTGGTGATGGCAGCGGTACATCCTCCGATGGATTCGAACCCGACGGCATCACCAGCGACTCCACCCAGGGACGCTGGCTGAGGGATGCCCTGTCGCGCTCAACATCCCCTTGGCAGGTCGTCTGCCTGCATCATCCGCCCCATTCCTCCGGTCCCCATGGTGGAACCCCGGTGATGCGATGGCCCTTCAAGGAATGGGGGGCCGACTTGGTATTGGCGGGCCATGACCATGTCTACGAGCGTTTGGACCAGGACGGCCTGCCCTTTTTGGTGAACGGTGTCGGGGGTGCCAGCCTGACTGAGTTCGGGCCACCGGTGGACGGCAGTGACTTCCGGCGGTCTGGTGTTTTCGGTGCGCTCAGAGGCTCGGCCAACGAGTCCTACCTCCGCATGGAAATGGTCGGCGTGGATGGAAGGGTGATCGACACCCTCATGATTGAGAAATCCGCCTCCACAACCGGCACCATTTCAGGAACCTCCTTTCTCGATATCAATGGAGACGGGGTCCGCGGGACAGGCGAACCCCTCTCCCCGGGAAACGCTTTCTTCCTCGATCGTGACATTGACGGAACGCTGGATGACGATGAATCGGTCCGCGTGACAGATTCGGCGGGAGCTTTCGAATTCGGCTCGCTGGCTCCTGGCACCTACCTGCTCCGAAGGGTTCCCATTCCCGGCCAATCCTCCACCGGCTTGGCGGCCCAAGGGTTTGTTGCGATCCAAATCACCGCCGGTCAATCCGCACCCGCGCTCGAGGTGGGTCTGCGGGATAACAGCGGCCTTCTGCCTTTCTCGGTGTCACCCCGGCTTTTCACTCCACCAGCCACCGACGCCTGGACCGGATTTGTCAAAAACCTCTACCGCTCCCTGCTGGGTCGGGAAGGTGATTCGGCCGGCGTCGCCAATTGGGTGGCGCGTTTGCAATCAGGAGTTGCCCGTTCCGTCGTCGTCGCCAGTTTCCTGGCTTCGGATGAATGGAATGGCCGTTTGATCGCCGCCTACTACCGGAACTGGCTCGGCCGCGACCCGGACAGCGCCGGTTTGGCTTACTGGGTGTCCAGAATGGCTGGCGGTATGAAGGCCGAATCGGTGGCTCTGGTTTTCATTTCTTCCCCCGAGGCGATGGCGCGCAACCCGGGTAACAGGGGCTTTGTGCAGTCTCTCTACTCATCGTTCCTCGGCCGGACCGGTTCCTCCGTCGAGGTGTCCGGATGGGAAACGGCCCTCAACCAAAAGCGACTGGCCAGGGCCGATCTCGCCCGGTCATTCCTGCGGTCCGCCGAAAGCGCCCGCCGCATCTCGGCCAGCTTGTACATCCAATTCCTGCACCGAAGGGCGGACCAGGCGGGCGTTTCCGCCTGGTCCTCGGCGTTCCAGTCCGGAACCGTAGATTCCGCGGGGATGATCCTGGCCTTCCTCTCCTCCGCCGAGTTCCAGACAAAAGCTGCCGGATGACCCAATCCAGCCCGAAACCGTGAGATAGACGCCCGCGGCAAAAAGAAGGCTGGAGGCGCACTATTTATTACTTTAAAGATACGAATTATTTACTGATGAATCCGGTAGCCCAGCCCTTCCAGAATTCCCCGCAACACCCCTCGGTGTTCCGATCCGAGCGGCAGGATGGGCGGCTGCGGGTCACCCACCGGCGGGCCGATCATGTTCAGGGCGGCCTTCATCGTGCTGAACCAGTGGGCCCCCTCCCCCTTGGAGTGGTAGGCCTGGAATTGCAGCCGCATCAAGGGCGCCAGCTTGCCCCACTGGGCCCTCGCCTCCGCCAGGTTCCCCTCCACCGCGATCAACTCGTACAACCGGCGGGCCGTCCGGGGAACGGTGCTCGGGATGCCTGAAATCCACCCATGGGCCCCATGGCAAAGGCCCTCGAAGGCCGCGGTGTCTATCCCTGAGTACACCCTGAATCCACCCCCGGCGGCCTGCAGGAGCTGGCATTGCCGGTCGGGGTCAGGGTGCGACATCTTGACCCCGGCGATGGCCTTTTCCTCAAACAGCCGCAACAGGTGGTCGGTGGTCAGGTCCACCGAGGTGAGCGGGATGTTGTGGTACACGATCACCGGGATACCCACCGCCTCCGCGACCCGCCGGTAATGGTCCATAACCTGTGCCGGTGTGGGTGCCATGTAATAGGGCGGCACGATCAACAGCCCGTCGGCCCCGGCGCGCTCGGCGAATTTCGAGAGGCCCACCGTCCGCGCGGTCGAATAGTCGTGTGTCCCGGCCAGGGTGAAAACCCTGCCACCCACAGCCTCCAGGGCCGCCGCGAGCACGCGCTCCCGGTCCTGGCACTCCATGGCAGGGAACTCGCCCGAACTCCCGAGGGGCGAGATGGCGTCCACCCCCTCGGCGATCAGCCAGTCCACGTGCGGGCCGAGCAGCTCCAGCCTCAGGCGGCCGTCAGCGTGGAAAGGGGTCACGGAGGAGGCGCAAACCCCCCGGAACAATGGCTTTCCCAACTTTCGCCCCCCCGGCCCGGCAACCGCGCGGTAACCCGCTATCGTTAAAATGTATTTCCGATCGCTTTAATAAACAGATAGGCCATGAGCTTGAATAGCCCGGCCTACAGCACCGTGTTGTCCGGCACCACCGAGCTGTTGGGCAGGATCAGGATCCCATCCCGGATGGCATAAAACGGCCCGTCGGCGAAGTTCACGCCCGACCGGTTCACCAGCCGGCAATTGCGACCAATGCGGTAGTTCTTGTCGAGGATCGCCCCCTCGATGACCGTGTTTTCCCCGATCCCCAGGGGCGGCTCGGGAGACCCCTGCCGCACGCGCCGCTCATCCGCTGACTCGTACTCGTTGGCCCCCTGCAGCACGCAATCCCGCAACAGCACCTTCTCACCCAGGATGCTGCGCACCCCGATCACGCAACGCTCGATCACGCAACCGGTGCCGATTTCGCACCCGTCCGAGATCAGCGTGTCCCGCACGCTGCTGCCATGCACCCGCGAACCGGGCAGGTTGCGCATCCGGGTGTAGATGGTCCCTTCCGGCGCGTGGAAATCAAACGGCGGGTGGTCCGTGGTCAACGCCATGTGCGTGGAATGATAAGACTGGATGGTCCCCAGGTCTTCCCAATAACCATGATGGCGGTGCGCCCTCAATCGTCCCTGGCCCATCAGTCGAGGTAGCACCTGGGTGACCAGGTCGTCCATGTGGGGCGATTCGTCCAGCAGTTCGTTCAGCACCTTCCACTGGAACAGATAGATACCCATGTTCGCCAGGAATGGACGCACCGGATCCTCGGGGTCCGGGCGGACCAGGTCGTCCAATTGCTCCCGGGACGGTTTCTCCACGAACCGGCGGACCCAGTTCCCCTGATCCAGGCTCAGGGCGCCCATGCGGCGCACCCGGTTGGGCCCCACCGCCGTCACGCCGATGGTGCAGGCTGCCTTGCTGGCCCGGTGCCCCTGCACCATGGCCTCGAAGTCCATCCGGTACAGTTGGTCGGCGGAAAGCACCAGCACATCCGTCACACCTTCCCGGTCGGCGTACCGCATGTTTTGCCTGAGGGCGTCCGCGGTGCCCCGGTACCAGTCGCTGGTCTCGTTGGTTTGCTGGGCGCTCAGCACCTCCACAAACCCGCCGTGGAACGGGTCCATCTTGTAAGTGTTGCTGATATGACGGTGCAGGCTGACACTCTGGTACTGGGCCAGAATGAAAATACTACCCAGACGGCTGTTCAGGCAGTTGCTGACCGGCACATCGATCAGCCTGTATTTGCCGGCGAGTGGCACTGCCGGCACGCTGCGGGCCCTGGTGAGGGGATAAAGGCCCCCGCCAAGTCCACCGCCCAGAATAAAGCAGACCACATGGTCCATGCTGAGGCCCCGCAACAGGTTTGGAAGGCCGGAAATCCCCGGCCCTCCCTGACTGTCATAAGGTACCGTGTCCGCCCCTGCGGGCCAATGCCCAGCAGCCCTTCCGGATCAAGGCCCTACGCTTCCAGAGAGTCGGGGGCTTGGGCTTCCGCAACGCCATCATTGCCAACGGCAGCGCGGATGTTGATCCGCAACCGGTTCAGCAGGGTTTTCACTGTGCCAAGGGGAATGGGGCACCCGGGTTCCCCCAAGGCGCGGGCGATGGCGCTGACAGACCGCCCCTCGCCGTAATACAGCTTCGCAAGAATGCGTTGCTTGAAATTCAACCTCTCCACAACCCGCCAGATCTCGTCCAGGCAGGCCTTTCTGTCCTCGTCGTCCAGGATTTCCTGCGCGGGATCATTCTCCCGGCCGGGAATCAGGTCGAAAATGTCCAGCGCCCGGTCATTGGTGGCCGAGGCCCACCACCGCCGCTCCGGCCGCTCCCGTTTCAGCAGGTTGTAGCCCAGCCGGCGCGTCATCACCCGCAGCCATTTGCGGATCGCCTCCGGGGCATCCAGGCTTTTCAGCTTCCTGTGCGCCCGCATCATGACCTCCTGGCACAGGTCATCCGCCCTTCCCTCGCCCACCTCCACACGGGCCCAAAACCGCACAGCAGGCCTCAACTGGGCAAACAGCTCATTCCGGGCCTGTATGTCCCCCGACTGAGCCAGAACCACCAGCGGAGCCAGGTTGTCCTGCTGAAGGGGACCAGATTTGGCCTTCGTTTTCCTGCGTTTTCTGGATGCCGCAGGCTGGCGAGATACTTTTTCAGCGCTCGGCAGAGCCCTCTTGGCCTTTAGGGTCCGGGAGCATGCGGGAAGCCTGGACTGGGATTGGGCGGCCATGGAAGGGGCACTCCAGATTGGGTGAAAGCGGGACCACCTTTTGGCCCCATCGCTACCACTTATTCGCATGACCCCCGGCCGATTTTTCCTCCCCAGCTCTGAAAATCAAAAAAGCCCACATTTGTTAATATGGGTTAATTAAAAAGCTTGGGAATAATGGCCCTTTGTTGGCGGAAACCGCCACCAGCCCTAAAAAGGAGAAGTATCCGTAATCCAGATGCCCGGGTGGGGTTTTCCACCCTTTGGTGACAATGTGACCATGGCCGCAGACCAACAAGCTGATTTCGCCCTCATTGGCCTCGCAGTGATGGGCCAAAACCTCATCCTGAACATGAACGATCACGGCTTCACCGTGGTGGCCTACAACCGCACCGTCAGCAAGGTGGATGATTTCCTGGCCCGGGAGGCCAAGGGAACCAAGGTGGTCGGCGCCCATTCCATCGCCGAGATGTGCGCCAAGCTCAAGCGCCCCCGCCGCGTGATGATGCTGGTGAAGGCCGGCTCCGCCGTGGACGAGTTCATCGCCCAGATCGTTCCCCACCTCGAACAGGGTGACATCATCATCGACGGTGGCAACAGCCTCTTCGGGGACAGCGCCCGTCGCTGCAAGGAACTCGAGGCCAAAGGCATCCTGTTCATCGGCACCGGCGTGTCGGGCGGCGAGGAGGGCGCCCGCAAGGGGCCCAGCATCATGCCCGGCGGCAGCCCGGCGGCCTGGCCCCATGTGAAGGAGATCTTCCAGGCGGTTTCCGCCAAGGTGGAGGGGGGCGCCCCCTGCTGCGACTGGGTGGGAGAGGGCGGTGCCGGCCACTATGTGAAAATGGTCCACAACGGCATCGAATACGGCGACATGCAACTCATCTGCGAGGCCTACCAGTTGATGCACGATGGCCTCGGCATGTCCAACGACGAGATCCACGGCGTCTTCGCCGATTGGAACAAGGGCGTGCTCGACAGCTACCTGATCGAGATCACCCGCGACATCCTCGGCTATAAGGAGGCCGACGGAAGCCACCTCGTCGACAAGATCCTCGACACC
>JAFMJU010000084.1 GCA_017853285.1 Gemmataceae bacterium | reverse complement strand
GTGGAATCCCGGATGACACGCGCCCGGCCGCATTTCCAGGAGGTTGATCATGTTGAACGCCCGCACCATTCTGTTGGCCAGCTTTCTCGGCGCGTCGACCATCCACCTCCTGAGCGCACAAACCCCCTATTCCGTGCCCACGGGCGGCCCTGGCATGCCAACCACGGCCTCCCCAAATCCAAGGGTGAAAGCATCACCCGCGGCACTAGCTTCGCCCGCACCATGGGTACCGCTGAGGTGGGTGCTTCCCGAAGGATCTCGCCTGACCGCCCCACGGGACTCCCGCCCCATCACATCTGAGGCCAGACTGGGGCTGAGGCCGGGTTATCGCTATCGCTTTGAGCTTGAATCCCCAACACTGCGCCCAGGCGAAGTGCTTTACCCGACTTTGGAAGTTTTTGGCTGCGTGAGGATGCCCCCCAGCCTTAAATTGTTTGACCACCCCGCCGCAGTTGTGCTGACTGCCGAAGAAATGAAACTGGTCTCCGAAGGGCGGTTGATCAGCAAGATCCTGTACCTGGAAAGCAACGAGGCTCCCCCCACAGATCCCAATTCCGGCCTGACGCCACCCCAGACCGATATCCCGGCCGGAAGCGATTTGTTCCGCACAGCCGGGGATCTGGGCCGTCCTGTCGCGAGATTGTGGGTTGGAAGCCGCCGATTAACCGGCGACGAATTCGCCAACAGCGTGGTTCCCGGCAGCCTTTGGCGGGCGGGAGACCCACCACCCGGAGCGCCCGCACTGCCCCCACAGATGCCCTGCCTTCCTTTCAATCCAGCCGACCCACGCCTGGGCCTCAAGGAATGCGAGGAAGAAATCATCCACGACGGCGGGGACCGACTGGAGCGGGCAGCCATCGATAACACCGGCAGGGCCCAGGGAGTGAACCCGGAAGACGCTGTGGCTGAATTCACCGTCCCCGGATCCCGCCGATATGTCCTTCCCTCCAATCGTGTCTGTATTTTCGCACCGCGCTACGCCTGGTTAAGGCAGATTAGTGGCCTGGATCTGGTGGTGACCGAAGCCGGGGTGCGTGGGACGGTGCTCAGTAACGGCCCGGATCTGGCCAAGTTGTCCCAACCCAGCAACGCCGCCACTGGGGAACTGCTGCTGGACGGGATGCGGTCCAGGGAGAGAGCCAGCGGTTCACGCTCCACCCTGGTTCCGGGTAAATCCCAACGGGTGGACCCGCCCACTCCCCAGATGCTGGTTCACACACCGCTGGCCAATCTGGAAACGCGCAATCCTGGCATGGTGCGGGAAGTGGACGGCCCGATGAAGCTGAAGCAGAGGGAGGGGCTTTCGGTCCGCCTTGGTGGCTGGAGGATGGCCGCCCTGCAAAACGAGGAAGTGGTGACCGCCGTCGCCCGGGTGGAAAAAGGTCCCAATGTGGTCACTGCCAGGGCGGTGACCCGTGAGGCGATCCTGGATTGCAAGGAAGAGGTCCGGGTGCTGGAGCAACCCTTGATCCTTCACAAGTGGGCCGACAAGTGCGAGGCCAGCCCCGGCGAATTTGTGACATTCACCCTGCGGCTCACCAACCAGACGGGCAAAGCACTGGCCGATGTGGCGATAGTGGACAACCTGTCCGGCCGCCTGGAGTATGACCAGGGCTCCGCTACCTGCAGCCGGGACCATGTCTTCCTGATACAGGAAAACGAGGTGCGCAGTTCCAAGCTGCGTTGGGAGATCACCGGGTTGGTACAACCCGGCGAAACCGTGGTGGCGCGGTTCCGGGCCAAGGCCCGTTAACCGGGTTCAGTCGGCCTTTTTCAGGGCGAAAAAGTAGACCGCGATCAACCCCGCGGCGACCACGGTCAGACCCAACAAGGTGTAGGTGTTGCTGAGGGCGTTCAGAATCGCGTCCATGTCATCATCCTCCATCCTTCGCACAGGTAAGGAAAACCTGGGCTACCCTATCATACATTTTCATCCAACCGGCCTTCCCGGGCCATGGTCTCGCGGAAATCAACCGCGTTGATCAGGCAGGGGTGCTTGTATTGTTCGGCGGCGCCACGGGTCTTGGCCAGTCGTTCCCGATCCCAAGACTGCCAGGCCCCGGGTTTCAGCCAAACCAGGCGAAGTGGCGCCAGCCGGGCGCTCGATCGTTTGGCCTCGTATTCCACATTGGTTTGGCACAGAAGCGACTCTAGTCTTTGGCAGCATTTCCCGGCCACTTCCAAATCGTTGAAAGCAGACCGCTCCACATACAGGCCATAGCCCGGAAGCCGGTCATCCCAAACCGGCGCGACCGAATATGTGGAAAGAGTGATTCCCAATTCCTCGAGCACCTTGTCAATGGAACGGGTGACATGGTGCTCGCTGAGTTTTTCCCCTGTCATGCTGGAAAAATAAGCCCCCTTGTTCAGGAACTCGAGGAGGGGCGTTTTTCCCATGAATCCGGTGCAGCGGACCACATCCCGGATGTCATAGCGGTAGAGCCCGTAATCGGTGGTCAACAGGATGAAGTAATCCTGCCCCTGTTCCAGTTCGTGGGCAAGCAGCACCCTGGCGGATGGGCTGTCCATCTCATCCACCGGCACGAATTCGAAATAATGGGAAACGATGTCTAGCACCCCGGAAGGCGTGCCGTCCTCGAGGGGAATGGTCATCCGCCCCTCGCTCGCGATCAAACCAACATCCCTGACCGGTTTTGCCCCGTAAAAGGCCGGATACTGGCGGAGGTATGGGCCCATGCTGCCGCCGGTCCAGTTGCCGAGGAGTGTCCAATCGGGCCAGTAATCCCGGGGCAAAAGCGCACCGGTGTCGTGGATGATCTTCTCCAATTGGCGGACACGCCCGGGATGCTTGACCCGGATCGCCTTGGCCATCGCCTCCCGCACCGGAGTTGGCACCTCCAAGGCGGGATCCAGGGTTCCATCACGCATGTCGCGAAGGATGGACTCCTTGTTCGCGTCTCCAAACCTGGCAAGGTTCACCAGCGTGGAAGGGTTGGCGGAAAGAATCATGCCCACCTCCCTTGCCATTCCCATACGCAAGGCCAGATATTGCTTGGCGAATGGGTCCTTCACCTTGCCCGCCGCGGCGGGGATGCAATACAGGCGGCGGATGAACCAACGCTGCATGGTGGCCGTGAGTCCTGTCACCGCCCCGCAGGGAACTCCCCCTGGAGTGAACTCCTCCTGCCAATCACCCGAAAGCTGGAGGATCGGGGTCAGTGGAACCTTGGTGTGCTTCTGGAACGCTGTCAGCCCCCACATGTTCCAGCCGCGCCGGTAGGATTGCAGGTAGGACTCGTTCACCGGAATGAACTTGCGCGTGGCCGTGGTGCCGCTGGTCAGGGCGAACATGAACACCCTGGCATCGGCGATGAGCGTGTTGGGTTCCCCCTGGCGCATCCTTTCGATGTAGGGAGCCAACCGGTCGTAACCGGCAATGGGCAGGGCTTTCTGGAAATCGGCCGGATTTCGCACCGAGGAAAAACCGTGGTCCACCCCAAAGGCGGTGCCCCGGTGGCGTTCCAGGATGCGTCCCAGGAGTCTGGCTTGGGTTTCGGCAGGATTACCGAGAGCCTGGTGAAACTGGGCAAGGCGCCGTTTGATACGGGGCACCACCACCAGATCCAGGACCGCCTTGTGGAATTTCCGACGGATTCCTTCAAACATGGTCTGCCCTCCCCAAATCGGGACCCGCCATCCAGACCAAATAAACCGGAGCAATCAGTTGGAAAACACAGGCATCAACCGGGCGCAACACTCGGTTCGCCCAAGCTTCGATCGAGGAAATCACAAACCAGTTTCGTGTACTCCGCCGGCCTTTTTGCCAGCCCCTCGTTATGCCGGGCACCCTCGACCAGCCAGAACTTTCGCTCACCTCCCCAGCGTGTCTGCGATTTTTTGAAAAGGGTCTCGGCCATGGCCGGCCTTATATAGGTGTCCTTCTCCCCGTGGATCATCAGGAGTGGCTGGTCCCGGAGCGAGGCGACGGCCTTTTCCAGCGGAGGGAAATCGCAGTTTCTCTCCCTCGCCACCCGCCTGAACGCGATGATGCCGATGGTGCCGTAGAAAATATCGGGCAGTACCTTTTGGAGCCAGGTGAGGCGACTGTAGATCTTCACCCAATGACGCATGTAGGGAACAACCGTGGTGTAGACGGCGAACATCCCGTCGGTGACGCAGCAACGAATTCGCCTGTCGCGGGATGCCGCCACCACTCCGGCCCCGGCCCCCTTGCTGAGCCCGACCAAGGCGACACCCCTTGGATCGGCGTCCGGTCGCCCGCAGGCGTAACGGACCACAGCCAGCGCGTCCTCAACCTCATGCCCGCTGACCCAATGCAACGGGAGGTATCCGGGAACCTTGTCGCTCTCCCCCTGCCCCCTGGGTTCCCACGAAAGCACATCGTAGCCGGCCTTGCGCAGGAACTCGGCGTGATTCTGGCAGGACCAACGGTTCGACCCGAACTCGATGCCGAAAAGGACTACCCCCTTGCGGGTCCCCTCGGAAAGCCGGGGAAGGTAGCAGGCGCGCAGCTTCTGTCCGCCGACGGTCTCCACCACCAGATCCTCGGCGTCCCCGGGGGCCGTGCCCCGGGGTATAGCGAAAATCGGCCTCTCCTGGAAGATGCGGGTAACGTAGTGGAGATATTTAAAAACAATTACCATCCAAAATATCAAAGAAATTGCCGCGAAAAGCCCCAGGATGATTCCGACGGCCGCCAGGAGGATGGTGATCCAGTGCAAGTTTCGGGCCCCGGGTCGAGGTTTCAGCCGGTGTAGGCGCTCACCACCAGGGAAGTGTTCTGCCCGCCGAACCCGAAGCTGTTGCTCAGGCAATGCACCGCCTTAGCCTGGCGGGCCTTGTTCGGGATGTAGTCCAGGTCGCACTCGGGATCGGGGTGCTCGTAATTGATGGTGGGGGGAAGCCAGCCGGTACGCATGGCCTCCACGCAGGTGATCAGCTCCACCGCGCCGGCGGCCGCGATCAGGTGCCCCATCATGCTCTTGATGCTGCTAACCGGAGCGCCGCGGGCCGCCTCCCCAAACACATGCTTGATCGCCAGGGACTCGACGCGGTCGTTGACCTGGGTGCTGGTGCCGTGGGCATTGACATAACCGATCTGGGACGGAGTGACGCCGGCGTCCTTCAGCGCGCCGTCGATGCAGGCGATGGCCCCCCTGCCCTCGGGATGACTGTCGGTCACCCGGAAGGCGTCGGCGGTGGTGAAATAACCGGTCATCTCCGCAAGGATCTTCGCGCCGCGCTTTTTCGCGTGCTCCAACTCCTCCAGAACCAGCATGCCAGCCCCCTCCCCAAGCACAAATCCATCACGCTCCTTGTCGAAGGGACGGGAGGCCCCCTGGGGATTGCCCTTGTTGGTGGAAAGGGCGGTGAGCAGGTTGAACCCAGTCACCCCAAGGGGGTGGATCATGCTGTGGGACCCACCGGCCAGAATCATGTCGCTATCGCCGATTCGAATGAGGTCCATCGCCTCACCAATGGCCTGGGAACTGGCAGCGCAGGCCGTGAGGCAGTTGAAGTTGGGCCCGTTCAACCCGAAATGGGCCGCCAGGTGCATCGCGGTGGTGTGCAGCTCCTGGTCCGCCTCGGACCCGACATGGAAAGTCGCCCGTCCACCCTTGCAAAACCTGGGGTAATCGAGCTTGCGGGTCTGGGGATCGTAGGAGTCGGCGGTTTCCCACATCAGGTTGTGGAAATCATGGATGCCTTCCCCGGAACCGAGGTAGACCCCCATTCGGTTGCGATCGACTTTCCCCGAATCCAGAGCCTCAACAAGGCCCGCCGCGGAAAGTGCCTGCTGTGCCGCCGCGGCAGCGAATTTGCTGTTGATGCCGCTGTGATCCCAACGGGCGCAATCCTTGATCCAATTGGAAAGTTGGAAGCCGGGAACCTCGGCCGCGAAGTTGGTGGGAAAGGTGGAGGCGTCGAAATTCCGGATGGGACCGACGCCGGATCGCCCCTCGAGCAGGGCCTTGAACATCGAATCGATGTCGCACCCGAGAGGGGTGATCACACCCATCCCAGTGATGACAACCCTGCGCTGGTATTTCCGACTCATGATGATTCACCGTTGATGACTGTCGTTTTATCCGGTCTAGCAGAGCTAAAGGCCGGGCGCCTGCTTTCCAAACAGGGCGAGCTTCATCCCTGGTGCCGGCCAAGCACCGCGGCCGCGCACTGCCCTTCGCTGGTGAAGGAGGTCTTGACCACATACCGCCTGGAAAGCGGGCGGGGCTCTCCCGTGAGAACTTTCACCGGACAGGACGGGTCAGTGGCGGTGTGATTGAGGGTGGCCGGAACCATGCCATGGCGCAGGGCCAAGGCGACGGCGGCAAGCTCCACCGTGGCTGAAGATCCGCCTAGATGCCCGACATGGGCCTTGATGGATGTGACCTCGATAGGATCCTTCCTGTCACGGAAGGCGGCGGCGATCCCCCTCGCCTCGAACCGGTCCTCCTTCTCGACCCCCATGCCCGAGGCATTGACATGATCCACCTCATCGGGCCCGATTCCCGCCTGGGCCATCGCGATTCGGATGGAACGCTCGATGGCGTCCGACTGGTCCTTGCCGTTGAATGCCGCCCCGAAACCGCAGACATCCGCATAAATCTCGGCTCCGCGTTTTTGCGCGTGGCCAACTTCTTCCACAGCCAGGATGCCCGAACCTTCGCCAAGCACCAGCCCTGTGCGGCCAGCGTCGAACGGCCGGCAGGCTGTTGCCGGGTCCGCGTTGTGGGTGGAAAGGGGAAGGAACAAGGATTGGCGGGTCATGCTCAGAGGATTGACCCGGCTTTCAGCGCCGCCCACAAGGAAGAAATCGGCGTGATCCCGCCGCATGATCCGCATCGCCTCACCCAAAGCGAGTAGGCCCGCCACATCATCCTGGGTGATGGTGTTGTTGGGCCCCTGGGCATCGTGCAGGATGCTAACCTGGCATGCCAGCATGTTGGGCAGATACCTGAGCATCCACAGGGGCTGGATTACCTCGAGTCCCCTGGTACCCCAGACTTTGAGGTCAATCTTGCCCCGTTCCGGCGTTTTGCTGACCGCGGCCGCATCCGCTGTCTCCGGAAGCTCCATGGCAACCATGCCGGCACCGAAAATCACGCTGAAACGGGTGAGATCGATCGCCTTCTTGTCCACCTTGCTGTGGGTGATGGCCGCCTGGGCGCATGCCACCGCGAGCTGGATTGTGCGCGCCATCACGCGGAGCTGCTTGCGGTCCTTCTTGTCAATGAAGTTCTTGGCGTCGAAATCGGTCATTTCGCCAGCGATTTGGCAGGGCAACTCCGAGGGATCGAACAGGCCGATCCGCTTGATTCCAGTCTTGCCGGCAAGCAGGGCCTGCCAGAATGTCTCCGGATCCGAACCAATGGAGGAAAGCACACCCAATCCGGTGACCACTCCCCGCCGCGCCGCGCTCGCCATGTCAGTCACCAAGGTCCCTTCCGGAAATCCCCGGGCTTCCCATCCGCCCTGGAAACACCACATCCGGCCCATCCGGGCCCGTCAATTCGCCGCGGCTTTCGCCTTTTTCGCCTGCGCGTCCAGCCTGCGAGCCTGGTTGATGAAGGACCGCAATTCGCTGGAGAAGACAAAGTTGTCGTCCCCTGCACCCCCAGCGGCCTCCGACTTGGACCAACTGGGCCCAAGATGGGCGAAGAAAATCTCCACCTCAGCCTCCAGTTTGCCCTCGCAGAAAACCCTGCCGATCACGGTCGACCCTTCGGGACGCACCATGATGATCTCTGCCTCGTATTCCAGGGTCTCGCCGGCAAGGAAATCACGATCAAATCTAGCCTTCAAAACCTTGCCGAGGACGACTTTTTCCTTGAAATCGAGTTTTTCCCCGACGAGAATGCCCCCTGTTTGCGCCAACCCCTCGATAATCAGGGCCGCTGGCATCAACGGGTAGCCGGGAAAATGCTGTGCGAAATGATCTTCCGCCAATGATAGATTCTTGATGCTGCGGGCCTTCACGCCACTTTCGAAAGCGGTGAAACCGTCCAGCCAGATCCAGCGCATTTCAACCCGCCCGCAGTAGGTAGGGGGTTTGCCGGCATCCTGCCACACCCGCCATAGCCGAAATGGGCTCCTCCAGGAGCCACGGAAAGGACGGGGGGCGGTGGCGCTTCGCACCAACCGCCCCCTCGACAA
This sequence comes from Gemmataceae bacterium, assembly GCA_017853285.1. Taxonomy (GTDB): domain Bacteria; phylum Planctomycetota; class Planctomycetia; order Gemmatales; family Gemmataceae; genus UBA6894. Next base: position 2,743 of record JAFMJU010000084.1, on the reverse strand, counting down.
ATCAGCGCCCGCCGCGGGCCAGCTTGTCCTGAATGTAATTGGTGATCATCTTGACCGTGAACAGGTTGCTGAACTCGGTCATGCGTGGATCCTTCTCGAAATCGTTGAAGTCGGCAAAGGGCATGGCCCTTTTCAACTCCTCGATCCCCTTGGGGGTGACCACGCCGTCCTGCATGAACTCGGGGTTGTTACCCTCAGCCACCTCGGGGAACAACTCTTCCCGGGGAATTTTGATGCCGAATTCGCGCTCGAGGCGGAACACGATGTCCAAAAAGTCGATCGATTCGGCACCCAGGTCGCCAGTCAGGGTCGAGGTGGGGCGAATCTCGTCCTCGTCGACATTGAGCGCCTCCACGAGGGTGGCGGATACCTTTTGGAAAATCTCGTCCTGTGAAGCCATCGAACGCACCTCAAAAAGAAGCGGGCACCATTTGGAAACCAGGCACCGAACCCGGTCCCGTCAGATCAAACGGCCCCGCATGCCGGCTGACCCTTCGTGAAAACGCGGACCACTCACTTCACATGAGACGGCCCAAGACTCAACCCGCCATCAACAGTAATGACCTGACCTGTAATATAACCCCCGTCATCCCCTGCCAAAAACACGACAGCTTTGGCTATGTCGGAAGGTTGTCCAAGGCGACGGAGCGGAATGAAATCCTTCAGCTTGTCCCCTGCTTTGTTTCGGACAGCCGCGCTCATGTCCGTCTCGATGAAACCCGGGGCAATGGCGTTCACCGTCACACCCCGCGGGGCCAATTCCGCTGCTAGAGCCCGGGTGAACGAATTGATCGCACCCTTGCTGGCGGCGTAGTTGGTCTGCCCCGGATTCACGAACTCGGCCGCGACGCTGGAGATGTTGATAATCCGGCCCGAGCGGCGACGCATCATCGGGAACGCCACTTTGTGGCAGCAACGCATTGTTCCGGATAGGTTTGTGTCGAGAACCTTGTCCCAATCCTTTTCTTCCAGGCGGACAAACAGGTCATCATGGATGACCCCGGCATTGTTCACCAGGATGTCTATCTGGCCAAGCTCCTTTTCGAGACCGTCAAACAGTTCCGTTATCTGGGCGGCGTCGGCAACATCAGCCTGCCGGGGGATGATTCGATGCCCCTTTTCCGCGGCGGCTTTTTCCATCTCAAGGGCCGCATCCCTGCTTCCCCTGTAAATGGCAACAACGGTTGCACCCTCGGCCGCCAGTGACTCGGCGATAGCACGGCCGATCCCACGGCTTGCCCCGGTGACAACCGCGTTTTTTCCCTTCAGCTTCATCCCTGACCCCTTGGGGTTACACCCACCCCTGTATGCCAAATTGGCCTTCTACTTTACCACGCAAAGAACCTGCCTGCCGGATAACCACCCTTTTTGCTTTCGGCCAAAACCTTAAAATATAGAAACATATCAGGTCAATTCATGCGCAATAACAATTCTTGCTGTTTCAAGTCAGCGATTATCCGTGCGTCCACGGCTTCAAGGCCTTTGGTCTTATCGGCAAGATTGTACTGGAAAAGTGTGAAACGCCCGGAAACCGTGGTTCCCCCCGTGGATGTTTCCCCTTTACCCTTAAAAGTCGCCCTGCCGTTCTGGTTCTCAACCAATTCCACCTGAACCGTCATCCTGCGACCTGGCTCCATGAATGTTCCATACTTGATGTTTTTGGCTTCGCGCAAAACAACCACGCTGTGCGAATAATTGGAACTCAACCGCAACAGCCAAGCTCCCGCCTCAACCAAGGTGTGAAGCATCAACACACCAGGCATCACAGGGAACCCCGGAAAGTGGTCCCCCAGATATTCCTCACCCAAGGTTAGATTCTTCCAAGCTGTCAAGCTTTTGGAAGCTTCAACCGTCACAATCCGATCGATCAGGTTAAAACGCATAATCGTCCCAATTCACGCTTTTTTGACCTACCAACCCATAGCCAATGTTCGGAAGGGATCTTGGGCCGTGTTTTATAGTCCCTGCCAAACTCAAGCAACGGACGCACAGACTGGATAAATTCAATCTCACAAAAAGCAGGGCAAATGCGCAATATGGGCAAAGCAAGGGCCTGCGATAAATAGCATAAGCAAGTGCAGATCGTAGCGATTGGACACAGACTAGCAATTGGTTTCAAGGAGCCCATTGTTCCTTACGCAAGGGCAGGTGATTGCCTTTCAGGAATGTCCGGTTCACAGGATTCCACAAGGGCTTTCCGGTTAATGCCCGCCTGGCCTCCTCGGCCCCCTTGGAACGCATTTCCAGATACCCTTCGGCGCTGTAGTAGGCGGAATGAGGGCTGAGCAGCACGCGCGGATGCCTTCTCAATGCCTCCACATCAAGAGGTTCGCGCTCCACCACATCAATTCCGGCACCCGCCAAATGGCCAGATTCCAAGGCCCGAACCAACGCTTGGGAGTCGACACACCCGCCCCGGGCCGTGTTGACCACCACAGAATCTTTTGGCAACAAAGCCAAGGTCTTGTCGTTGAGTATGTGGCGGGTTTCAGGGGTTAAAAGACAGTGCAGGCTGACCGCCATGCATTGCGGCAGTAGCTCCTCCAAAGTTTCGACACGCTCCAAACCAAGCATTTTTTCTGCGCCAGGACGCAAGTACGGATCAAAGAACACCACCCGCATTCCCAAAGCCTTGCAACGAAGTGCCATGGCAGTTCCGATACGGCCGCATCCGATGATGCCAACCGTTTTGCCACGCAAGCGCGGGGCGCCAAACATCCCTTCCGGTTGCCACCCGCCCCTC
>JAFMJU010000083.1 GCA_017853285.1 Gemmataceae bacterium | reverse complement strand
TCGCCCCCTTCCACCATGCCGGAGCTGTCTTCCAGATTGATCTCGAAGTTGCTGTCGCTGCCGCCGTCGATGGCCTCGGAAGCCTCGAGTTCGAAGATGCTGGAGCTCTCATCGAGCATGAATGTGCCGCTGGACCCATCGTCGATATTTAGGCCGGTGCCGCTGGCGCTATCCTCGCCGGAGGGAAAATTGAGCGCGTCGGAACCCAGGGTGAACTCGCTGTCGCTGCCCTGGCCCGGATCGAGGTCGAAATCGCTGGAGCTGTCGCCTGGGGCGGCCGCGACGCCGCGCACATCGCTCGACCCCGAATCGCTGTCGCTTTCGGGGGAGATCATCATGGTCTGTTCGGCATTGCCGCCAGCGGCGGAGAGGTCGATGTCATCGGGCAGGAGGCCGATGCCGCTGCTGTCATCCAAAACCAGGTTGTCGCCGGAATTGCTTGCCTGATCCTCATCAGGCAACAGGCCGATACCGCTGCTGTCGTCAAGAACCAGGCTGTCACCGGATTGCTCGGCACCCTCGTCCATGAGGATAGGGTGTTCCCCGCTGCTGCCCTCGAGGCCGAATGAGTCGCCCGAGGAATCATCCCCCAGGTTCAACACCAGATCCTCATCCGCGGGAATGCGTGTTTCGGCGGTCGGGGGGTTTTTGGCGAGGTAGGCGTCCACCTCGGTGTCCTTGAAGATCAGCTTGCCGCTGTCCAGCATGCTGCGGATTTTCTTGTCCTTGGCCAATCCGCGCAGGGCATCCTCGGACATGCCGAGTTTTTTGGCCGCCTCTTCCAATGACAGGAATGCCATGTGCCGAGACCCCCGCGCCAACTAACCGGATAAAACCCCGAAATACGGATACCTTTGCCCAAACCTAACCCACCGCTGCCCTTTGGCAAGTCGGGTCCCTATGCTTATCACCTGAGAAACACAGGGAATCCGTGTGGATTATACCGGTTGTGGGGGCTTGAAGTGTTAGACCCCGAGGCTGAGCTGGATCGGGCGTGGAGCCTGCCACCAGAATGCTACACCCGTCCGGAATGGCTGGTGCTGGATCGACAGAGGGTTTTTGGCGCCAGTTGGCTTCCCGCCTGCAGGGCAGAGCAGGTCGCGGAAGCGGGTGCCTATGTGGCCCTGAACCTGGCAGGCGAACCGGTGGTGATTGCCCGGGACCCAAGCGGGGTGCTCAGCGCCTTTTCCAACATTTGCCGACACCGGGCGGCCCGAGTTGCCGCCGAAGGATGCGGGAGCGCCACCCGCTTCACCTGCCCCTACCATGGCTGGATGTATGACCTGACCGGGAGGTTAACAGGCATACCGGAGGGGGTGGGGATGTCCACTTTCCGGCGGGAGGACCATCCCCTGCCCGCCTGGCACCTGGAGGTGTGGGACAGGTGGGTGTGGGTGCATCCGCCGCACCCGGAGCCGCAACCACTGGCGGGCCAAATTGGACCATTCCAAGAATGGCTGGGTGACCATATGGAGGGGTTCCGTTGGATTGCCAGCCGCGAGTACCATGTGGCGTGCGACTGGAAGGTGTTTGTCGATAACTACCTGGATGGGGGCTACCATGTGGGGCCGGTTCACCCGGGACTGGCAGCGGGCCTGGTGGGCAAGGCTTATTCCACCCGAGTGTTGGGTGACTGCTCGCTGCAGTCTTGCCCGCTGAGCGACACAACCGCGGGAGCGATGGCCTGGTACTGGCACCTGTGGCCGGCCTGGATGGTCAATCTCTATGGTGATGTGGCCGACACCAATCTGGTGTTGCCGGATGGCATCGGTCGTTGCCGGGTGCAGTTTGACTGGTATGCCCGGGGTGATTGTCCACCGGAACGGGTGGCAGCCATTGTGGCTTCCAGCGACCAGGTGCAGCGGGAAGACATGCAGATTTGCGAAGAGGTGCAGTCGAACCTCTCCAGCCGGTTCTATCACGGTGGGCCCTATGTGCCCAAGCGTGAGGTAGCCGGATGGCGTTTTCATCTAAAGTGGGCCAAGGCCACGGGGTTCAAACTATCGGGAGCGGGCAATGGGTGATGTGAAAACCGTGCTGAGTGTGGGGCAATGCTCGTTTGACCATGGCAACATCAGCCGGGCTATCCAAGGGCGCTACCAGGCTACCATTGCCACCGCCTCGACGCGTGAGGAGGCGCTGGGCTGGCTGAAGGCCAACCGCGCCGATGTGGTGCTGGTGAACCGGCTGTTTGATGAGGACGGTGATTCGGGCATTGATTTTCTGCGCCAGGCCAAAGCCGATCACCCTGGCACGGCCTTTCTGCTGATTAGCAACCTGCCGGAGGCGCAGGGGGAGGCCCAAGCCGCCGGCGCGGCCATCGGTTTCGGCAAGGCGGAGCTGAATACGGCCAAAATGACCGCTGCTCTGGATCCGTGGTTGGAGTGAGCGTTCGGACGATCTAAGACGGCAGGCCATACTCAGACTTGGCCCTCCAGCCTTGCCTGGCGGTCGATCAGCTCCCGGTAATCCGCATGGCGGGCCGGGTCTGGCTCAATCGGATCTCCCAGGGCAGGCTCCCAGTCTGGTTGGCAGCCCAGAGCCTCCAGGGCCAGCAGGGCCATGCCGCGGCCGGTGGCTTCTGACTCGAGGCAGGGATACACCGCCACACCCAACGCGTTGGCCAGCGCGCGCCGCCATGCTTCTGAAGCCAGCAGACCGCCGCTGGCGATCACGCGTGGGTTTTTTCCGGACACGCCCAGCATGAGGGCGAACAGTCGGGCCAGACGGCAGGCCACTCCCTCGATGGCGGATGCCACCAGATCGATGCCCGTGGTGGCCAGGCTGATGCCGCCCAAGGTGCCGCGGGCAGCATCGTTCCAGCCCGGGGCGCGTTCGCCCGCCAGAAGGGGGACCATCACCAGCCCACCGGCGCCGGGTTTGCGATCTTTCAAGGCAGTTTCCAGCTCCGGTCCGGGGAGGATGCCCGTCAACCTGCAGGCCCAGTCAAAGACACCGCCCCCCTCGGTGAGGGCTCCACCCACAAGAGGACGGGATCGGTCGACCCTGTACTGCCACAGGCCGAAGGGCAATGTGGCCGGCTCGTGGTCTGGCACCACGCGCATCGCACAGGTGGTGCCCAGGGTGATGGCCAAGGATCCGGGGCGGTAGGCGCCCCCGCCCACATTGGCGGCGGCCCCATCGACGATGGGGAGAAACCAGGGCACCCCGGCCAAAGCTGGCCAGCGGCTGGCATATTCCCGGGTCAGGCCCTGTTCAGCGCGGGCGAAATCAGAAGGCCTGGGTAGCTGTTCTTCCCGAAGGTTCAAGCGGTCCAGCCAGACGGTGTCGTAGGTGAGGCTCTTGCGGTCCAGCAGGCCGGTCCAAGCCATGGCGGACAGGCTGGCCGAGGAAGCCTTGGGGCCAAACCACTGGCACATCAGCCAGGTGCCAATCGGCCAGAAACGGGCGGATCGCAAGCCGGGTTGTTCCGCCAACAAAAAGGCCAACTGGGCCGGCCAGTAACTGGCATGCAAACGGGTGCCGGTGCGATCGTGGTCGGTTGGCTCATCCAATGTCCGGCGCCAGTGGTTGGCCTGGGCCGAGCCGCGGGTGTCGGCATAGCACAACACCTCGGTGAGCGCGGAGCCTTGATCGTCCACCGCCACGAGGCTGCTGCCGAAACTGTCGATCGCCACGGCACCGATGTGGCACGCTTCCTGCCCCAGTGAGGCGAGGGCCTGGTCGATGGCGGAATCGCATGCCTGGAGAACCTGTGCCGGGCTGAAGACCGCGCTGCCATCAGCACCCGCCTGAAGTGGTGCGGCAGCCTTGCCGGCAACCATGCCGGGCAGGGTGCGGCCACGCGCATCCCGCGCCACCGCGCGGATGGAGGAACTGCCGATATCGAGGGTAAGGACCCAAGGCGCGGGGGCGGAGGCGCCGCTCATTTCCCAGCCGCCTTGGCGCAGGCGTCCAACACCGCCATGCGGACGGCCAGCCCGTTGGTCACCTGGTCGAGCACAGCGCTGGAGGGGCCGTCGGCCACCTCGGGGGTGAGCTCCACCCCGCGGTTGATGGGTCCGGGCGCCAAGACTAGCACCCCTTGCCGCGCGCGTGCCAGCCGCTGGGCGGTCACGCCGTAGAGGTGGAAATACTCGCGCACACCCGGGAAGTTGGGGCCCTTTTGCCGTTCGAACTGGATGCGGAGCACATTGAGGACATGGCATTCGGGCAGGATGCGGTCGAGATCATGCGCCACTTCCACGCCCATCTGGGTGATTTCGGGGGGCACCAGCGTGGGGGGGCCGCACACGATCACGCGGGCGCCCAGTTTCAGCAGCCCATGGATGTTGCTGCGGGCCACGCGGCTGTGGCGGATGTCGCCCACCAGCGCCACGGTGAGACCATCGATGCGACCCAGCCGTTGGCGGATGGTCAGCAGGTCGAGCAAGCCCTGGGTGGGGTGCTCGTGCGGGCCGTCGCCAGCGTTCACCACACCCGCCTGGATATTCTGGGCCAGCAGGTGCGGGGTGCCCGGGCAGGAGTGGCGCACCACCACCAGGTGAATACCCAGCGCCTCGATGTTGCGGGCGGTGTCCACAAAGGTCTCACCCTTGCTGACGCTGGACCCGCCGACGGCGAAATCGATCACCTCGGCACCCAGTCGCCGGGCAGCCAGACCAAAACTCACCCGGGTGCGGGTGCTGTTTTCAAAAAACAGGTTCACCACGCATTTGCCCGCAAGGTCGGTCCGCTTGGTGGCCGGGTCCTTGCAGGCGGGAAGGAAGCTGTCGGCATGGTCCAAAAGCGATGTGATTTCCGCCGCGCTCAACGCTTCCAGACCCAGCAGGTGGCGGTGTGTCCAGGGGGTGGAAAGGGCCATGGGAGGGTTCCGGGCGGATGGTTCGGTTGAGCGGGTAATCTTCTTCCTATTTGTACAAATCCGCACCCCTGACGGTGGGTCGGCCTCGGGGATAGCCGTTTGGACCCAGCGAGGGGGTTCGGGAAGGCAGTTCCCTTGCTTACTCGGGCAGCCGGATTGCCGGGGCCAGGTGGGCGGGCAGGCCGCCGGTGCCGGCGCGCTTGGCCACCTCGGGGGGGACCTTGTCCTCCACCCGGTTGATCTTCAGCAGTCGTTGGTCGGGTTCGCGCAGGTCCCAGACGACCCCGAACAGCCGCAACAGCCGAAGCATGTCGTAGGCGGCGTCCAGTTCGCCGGGGAAGAAACCCATGCGGGCGCTGCCAGGGTGGTGGTGGTGGTTGTTGTGCCATGCCTCACCCATGAACAGCAGGTGCAGGCCGGTGATGTTGTGGCTGGTGTCGGCCAGGTCGAACCGGCGGCGGCCCCAGCGGTGGGCCAGCACATCGAGCAGCGACTGGCCATGGAAAACCAGCACGGTGGATAGCCCGAAACCGAGGCCCAGGAAGGCGTAAAGGCCCGAAAGACCCGCCATCAGCCAACCCGCCCAGGCGCACAGGGCTGCCAGGACCAGGCTGGGTAACAGCCAGAAACGGTTCAACCACACCTGCTCGGGGTGTTTGGCGAAATCTTTCATGCAGTGCAAGTCGGTGGTTCCGTTCTCCCTTACCAGCAGCCAGCCCAAGTAGTTGTGCCAAATGCCGTCCACCGGCCGGTGGATATCGGCTGCCCGGTCGGAGACCCGGTGGTGGTTGCGATGGTGGGCGGCCCACCAAAGGGGCCCGCCGCGCAGGCCCGTGGAGCCGAAAGCGCCCAGCAGGAACGCGAAGGGACGGCTGGTCTTGAAGGAATGGTGGCTGAAGTAGCGGTGAAAACCGGCTGTGAAGGCGAAGCCACGCAGGTTGATCAAAACCAGGCAGAGCACCAGAGACGCCGCCAAAACCTGCCATGAGGGAGGTGCCAGAAGCGGTAACACCACCAGCGCGTGGCAAACCAACAGGACTGGAACCAGCCACCACCCGGTGCCACCTTGGCGGACCACCGGCAATCGCCCGAGCGGTGTCTGGGCGGCCTTGGGCTCCGTGCGGGTGGGCAGGGTTTCAACAATCGTCGCCAAGGATTTTTTTCCTGATGAACGGTGAGCTTGAGGGTGCTGCTCTCGCCTTGGGGAAAACCCGCGAGCGGCTACAACAAACTTATCAGGTATTTTAGCCGGTTTTGCGGGTTGTCCCGTTCTTCTGATCCTATCCCGAATCAGAACAATCGGTTGCGCACGGTTGACCGGGGTACCGGGGGAGAGAGGCAGCCATGGCTGGACAGGCAAGGCATGCGTTGATCACCGGGGCCACCCAGGGAATCGGCCTGGAGGCGGCCCGGGCCTTGTTGCAGCAGGGGTGGAAGGTCACGCTGGTGGGCCGGGACCCGAAGGCCCTGGAACGGGTACAGGGCGACCTGGCAGGGACTGGCGAGGTTGCCACCCAGTTGGCGGACCTAAGTTTGTTGCGCCAAACCCAGGCCTTGGGCCGGCGCATGCTGGAAAAGGGGGAACGGCTCCACGCCCTGATCAACAATGCCGGGGCCTATTTCCATCCCAGGCAAATGACCGGGGAAGGCGTGGAGTCCACCTGGGCCTTGAACCACCTTTCTCCCTTCGGCCTGACCCGAACTGTGGAACCGTTACTACGGGCGAGCTCTGCCGAGGGGCAGCCCGCACGGGTGGTGGTGGTGAGTTCCAACGCCCATTCCATGGCGAAAAAACCGCCCCTTGATGATCTGGAGTTTGCGGAAGGCTACCGGGCCATGCAGGCCTATGCCCGCAGCAAACTGGCCAACATCTGGTTTGTGCGGGAGCAGGCCCGGCGCTGGGCGGAAAATGGCCCGGGCGGCATCACGATCAACGCGGTTCATCCGGGCGTGGTGGGTACGCGGTTTTTCCGGGGTAACGGGTTTTTCGGCTGGTTTTGGCGTACCCTGCTGGACCGGGTGGCCATCACCCCGGCCGAGGGTGCCCGGGGATTGGTCCGTTTGGCGAGTGACCCCGCCCTGACCGGCGTCACCGGCAAGTACTTCAGCCGGGAGACCGAAAAACAGCCGGGTGGATTGGGTTTGGACGAGACCCTTGCCAGCCAGGTATTTGATGCCAGTGCCAGGCGTTGGGCGGAAATCACCCGCGAAGGGTGACCTGAAAAGAAGGGAAGCCGGGCCAAAAACGGCCCGGCTTCCCGAAAAAACCCAGATTGGCTTCGGCGAATCCAAGACCCGGAAGCGGCCCAGCCGTTCCCGTTGAGTGGTCAGGGACTCCCTTCCCCCGCCAGGGAAGCCCATCACCCTCCCGCACGAAGGAGATGGGACCGGAGCAACCTGTCATAGTCCGAAAGAGCAGAGAACCTGCTCCCCCTACGGACAAAGGGCTGATATTCCTGAAAGCCCGTTTGAATCAAGGGGATATTTTCAAAATAATCGCTGAAATGGGAAAATTAATCGTCTGCCCGGCAATTGTCGGACATACTATCTTGCCCATATTTCCCACTGTGAGGAGATGCCCGTCGTGCAACCGGCAGGATTCACGGTTTCCCATGTGCGCATCCCCCTCAAGCGGGCCATCAAGCACGCTTCCCACAGCCGAACCCATACCGACTCGCTTTTGGCCTGCTGCCGCTTGCCGGATGGGACCACGGGATACGGCGAGGGTTTGCCCCGTGACTATGTGACTGGCGAGACGGTGGATGGGGCGCTGAACCTGCTCAAAGGATCGGATATTCCGGGGCAGTTGCGGGCAACGGACTGGAAACAGGCCGTGGCAGCGGCCGAGGCCCTGAACTTGCGGCCGGTGCCGGGGGACCATCGGGGCATTCAGGGCAACGCCGCCCGATGCGCGGTGGAACTGGCCTGGCTGGATGCCTGTGGCAAGGCGTTTGGCCAAGGTGTGGATTCGCTGGTGCCGCTGCTGGCCCCTGAAATGCACCAAGCGTCTCCCGTGGTGCGCTACAGCGCGGTGATCACCAGCGCCAAAGGCCGCAAACTGAAACTGCTGGCGAGGCTATACCGGTGTGCCGGTTTCCGGCAGGTGAAGGTGAAGGTGGGCATTGAGGGGCAGGATGATGCGGCCCGCCTGGCAGATGTCCGGCGGATCATGGGTTCTTCCATGGGTGTGCGGATTGATGCCAACGAGGCTTGGTCCACCGATCAGGCCATTGAGGCGCTCAACCGCCTGAAAGCCATCGGGTTGGAATGGGTGGAACAACCCTGCCCGGTGGAGGCCGATCAGGGTCTGGCCCGGGTCCGCAGAGAAACGGGCGTGGCGGTGATGCTGGATGAATCGCTGTGCGGCATGGTGGATGCCGAGGCGGCGATCGCCGGCGGGTGGTGTGATTTGTTTAACCTGCGCCTGAGCAAATGCGGCGGTTTCATCCCTACCTTGCGCCTGGCGCAGAAGGCCAAGGCTGCCGGGTTGCGCTGCCAATTGGGGTGCCAAGTGGGTGAGACGGGGGTTCTCACCGCTGCCGGCAGGCGATTTGCCCAATCGGTGGGTGGGTTGGCGGCGGTGGAGGGCTCTTATGACCGCCATCTGGTGAAGGAGCGCCTCACCACGCGGGACCTCACCTTCGGCTTGGGTGGCAAGGGACCAGCCCTTACGGGCCCAGGCCTGGGCGTGGAACTGGATAACGCCGCCATTGCCCGCGTGACGGTACGCCACGAGGTGCTGTGTGGCTGAAACCGGTACCTGGTTCCCGTACACCGCATCCGATGGCTATGCCTTGCGGGCTTTGCGCTTTTTGCCCTCTGGTGATGTCCGTGGCAGGATACTGCTGCTGCACGGCATCCAGAGCCATGCTGGATGGTACGGGGCCACTTGCCAGGCATTGAATCAAGCTGGATACGAGGTGGTGTTTGCCGACCGGCGGGGGTCGGGGCTCCATGAGGTTGGGCGCGGCGACACACCAAACTGGTGGCAGATTGTCGATGACGCGCAAGCGGCCCGCACCGCCGCATGGGGGAATGCCCCCTGTGTGGTAGTAGGTATCAGTTGGGGTGCCAAAATCGCTCTGGCTTTGGCCAAACGGCACCCCACGAATATCCAGGCTGTTTCGCTTTGGGCACCCGGGCTGTGCCCTGCGGTGAAGGTATCGTTTCTGGAGCGGGCTCGGATTTTTCTCACGCGGGTTTTTCGACCGACCGCGCTGGTACCGATCCCCCTGAACGATCCGGCGCTGTTCACTGCTTCGGAGCAATGGCGAAGGTTCCTGCGGGAAGACCCGCACGCCCTGCATCAGGCCACGGCGCGTTTCATGGTGGAAAGCGTGCGGTTGGATACCTGGCTTGCCGTGCGGAAATGGGACCTGCCGGTGCTGGTGTTGCTGGCCGGGCAGGAAAAGATCGTCGATAACGCCCGCACCCGGGCGTGGGCAGACCGTCGGCTGCGGAAGAAACAGGTGATCGAGTACCCCGCTGCCTACCACACCCTGGAGTTTGAGGCCGACACCACCTGGCGTGACCATTTTCTGGCTTGGCTAGGCAATGTGAAATGAGCCGGGTTTTGGTGGAAATCGCTGTGACTGGCCTGCCGGACGGCTTGGCTGCAGCCCGAGCAGGTGCTGACCGGTTGGAGGTGTCCAGCGCCCTGTCTGTGGGCGGGGTGAGCCCATCGCTGGGTTTGGTGAAAAGTTTGATCCGGGAAACCGGCCTGCCGGTGGTGGTGTTGCTGCGGGCCCGCCCGGGTGGCTTTGAAACGGATAGGGATGACCTGCGTGTGATGCTGGCGGATGCGGAAGCCTACGCCGCCGCTGGTGCCGAGGGCTTGGCGTTTGGTTTCACCCGTGATGGCGGGATTGATCATAAGGCCTGCGCAGCGGTGCGGAAGGTGATGGGGCAGGCCAAGGCGGTTTTCCACCGGGCATTCGATCGACTGGTGGAACCTTTTTCAGCCCTGGATGAATTGGTGGATCTGGGATTCCACCGTGTGCTCACTTCCGGCGGCCCACCCACAGCGCTCCAAGGAATTGACACCCTACGCCGGCTGGTGGAAAAGGCCGCCGGCCGGGTCGACATCGTGGCCGCGGGCGGCGTGCGGGCTGGTAATGCCCAGGCCTTGCTAGCTACTGGCCTAAAACAGTTGCACGCCTCGTGCAAAGCCCCGTTTGAATCGGCGGGTAGTTTGGTTGGGCAGGAGGATCCGGAGCGGGTGGATTTGGGGCAGGTTGAGGGGTTGGTTCGGGTGGTTTGGGAGATTTCGTGATGCTAAGTTTGTGTAAATCCTTTGGGTTTTTAAACAGTTTTATACAGATGTTTTATTATAAAATTTAAGAAGAACAATTAGGATGCATTCGGAAGAATACAAGGAATCACCGTGTGTCTGCCTCGTAGAAAATGATTGCGATTTGCTTGTTTGTAAACCACTTCTTCATATCTCACCCGTCCACCGAACAGGGTAAAGCTTTAAACAACCGGTTGACCCTTATTAGAGGGGACCAAAACGAGACATCCTATCCCCCCGGGGAAGTTTATGTCCATTCTTCCGATGGTTTACTGATTAACCCTTGTATCAGGCGATGCCACCTCGGAATTGCCAGGAGGTAAAAACCTCGAAAAACAAGGAGATAACAACCATGTGTACGATCAGCCTTGTGAAGCAAAAGGCAAACTACAAGGTCCGCGGGGCCTTTACCCTCATTGAACTGTTGGTGGTGATAGCCATTATTGCTGTGTTGGTGGGTTTGCTTATGCCAGCGGTTCAAAAAGTACGAGAAACAGCTAACCGAATCAGTTGCGCCAACAATCTCAAACAGATCGGTCTTGGAATTCACCATCACCAAGACACCATTGGCAGGTTACCGGACGGGGGAGACTCCGCGTGGTATCCAAGGTCTGTGTCGAACGGGCAACCTTTGTTCTCACCCAACCAAAATTGGGGTCTTTTTTACCAGATTCTACCTTTCATTGAGCAGGATAATCTTTGGAAATTACAAAACGACTGGGAAGTTTTCCAAACTCCGGTCAAGCTTTACCAATGCCCTAGTAGAGGCAGTCCGAGGATAT
>JAFMJU010000082.1 GCA_017853285.1 Gemmataceae bacterium | reverse complement strand
CCATTTGGCCGGCTTCACCCTGATCACTTCCACGCGGTCCCTGCTGGTCGGCTACTGCTCCCGCTACCTGGATCGCGGCATGGCTGGCCACCACGAACCTGAAACTGGACGATTTTGGCCCTACTTCCTGGGCCATGTCGCCCAAGCCGGAATCGTCGCACCATTTGGCCCTGCCCTGCGGGCCGATGCCCTGCGTCGTTTGGAGGGGCGGCAATCACCTATCGATGCCGTTGTGGAACTGCTTGGCCTGTCTGATAACCAGCCGACCGACCTGGATGAGATGTTGCGGGCGGTGGTCCTCAGGCACCCGGGTTGGGCCGGCATGTTCCACCGTTTGGAGCGTAACCCCGAGGAACGCCCGAGGGCCGACACCCCGGTCAGCCTCATCGATTTCATCGCGGCCCAGTTGCTGATCGAATTCCACCTCGCGCGCGATATCGCCTTGCAGCTTCAAATCATTTCCAGAAAGGATGTCACCCCGGCGGCCCTTGTGAAAGCCCTGCTGGAAAAAGTCAAGCTGCCGGAAGCTTCACCAGCCCTGCGGCGCGATCCGTGGAACCTCTGCCTCGCGTTGCTGAAACTGGATGTCCGCACGGGGGAACTTTCCTCCCTTCCCAAGGCCCAAAGAAAAACCTTGGTGGAGGTTGCCACCAATTTCGGCATGTGGCGCCGATTGGCCCTCTGGCAGGAGGCCCTGGAGGCCAACCTTCGAAACCAAATCCTCAAGGCGCTCGCCGAAAATCCGCCGGTAGTGGCAACGCCTGGCCGCCCGGTTCTGGATGTGATGACCTGCCTCGATGATCGGGAAGAGTCGTTTCGCCGGGCCCTGGAACATTTGGATGCCCGGATTCGCACCTGGGGGGCCCCTGGTTTTTACCAGTTGCCGGTCGCCTATCGAGATTTGAGCAGCCCCTACCCGCGCATCCTTTGCCCCCTGGGCGTGTCACCCGCCTACACGGTCCGAGAAAAGCCCACCTCCGAAAGGAAGGCTGCAACGCTCCAGCGCACCGCCTCCTTCTCCAGGGTGGCCCAGAAGGCCGAATTGTCCCTGAGAAGCAAATGGATGGGGGCCCTGGTCGGAACTCTCACTGCCGTGGCCGCCTTCCCCCTCATGGTGCTGGGGTTGTTTTTCCCCAGATGGCGGGAGGTATTCCAGCGGGTCACACACTCTGGCCACGACTCTGCCGGCCTGGACCTCCCCGAATCGGTCGACGGGGCGGGCGTTCTGGCCTTCCCTCTTCAGGAACAGGTCAACCGCGTGGGCGGCCTCCTGCGCACCATCGGCCTCACCGGCCAGTTCGCCCCGCTCGTCGTGGTGCTTGGTCATGGTTCCCGCACCGCCAACAACCCCCACAAATCCGCCTATGATTGCGGGGCCTGCCGAGGGCATGAAGGCCACAACAACGCCCGGCTTTTCGCCACCCTGGCCAACCGGCCAGAGGTCCGCAAGGCCCTGACGGAACAGGGTATCCGCATACCCGAGGACACCTGGTTCATCGGTGGACGCCACGATACTTGCGCCGGCACGGTGGAACTCCTCGACCTGGAACTCGTTCCCCCATCGCAGCGGGACAATCTGGCCCAGGCCCAATCGACCCTGAAGGCCGCCTCCCAAAAGGACGCCGTGGAAAGGTGCAGAAGGTTCTGTTCGGCCCCAAAGAAACCGGACGGCCGCTCCGCGTTCCGCCATGTCCGTGAGCGCTCGGTAGACCCGGCACAGCCCCGGCCCGAGTTGGGCCACATGATGAACGCCATGGCGATCATCGGACGGCGGTCCCGCACCCGTGGCCTTTTTCTGGATCGCCGGGCCTTCCTGGTGTCTTATGACCCGACCTTGGACAACGACGGCACCGTGCTCGCCAACATCCTACGGGCGATCACCCCCATCGTGGTGGGCATCAACCTCCAATACTACTTTTCCCGGGTAGATCCCCTCCGGTATGGCTCCGGTTCCAAGCTCCCACACAACCCGGTGGGACTCGTGGGTGTCATGGAGGGATCCTGCGGTGACCTGCGCACAGGCCTTCCCAGGCAGATGGTGGAATTACACACCCCGGTGCGACTGCTGTATGTCGTCGAGGCCCCGATCGATCGTGTCAGGGCCGCCCTGGCCTCCAATCCGGACCTGAGCAGGAAACTCGCCAATCAGTGGTGCTCCATGGCCGTGATCGACCCCTCTTCCACCCGGGAATGGCTGATTGAGCCCGACCTTTCGGCGACCGGGGTCGACCTGACCGGGAAGCCCGGCACACCGCGCAACTCCGATGCCGAATCCTGGTTCCGCGGCCGCTCAGGAAACTTGCCTTTGGCATGGATCGACCCCTCATTGGATACCCGGGGAGCACCCGCACGGTGACACAGCTTCCGGGTTCCGACATGGAATCAACTACCCGACTGATACTTGACCTTGCCGTGGGGTCGCCCCTGCTGGTGGCGGCCACCCTGGGTTTCTACCTGGCAGGGTTCAAATCCTCCGAACGCCGGGAACGCCTGGTCGCCGGTATATCCCAACTGGGACTCGGTTTCACCTGCCTTCTGCTGGTATTGCAATTGTCCGTGTGGTTCGCGGCTGGACGCCCGGTGATCCACGCCCCTCTGTTGGCGGAAGCTGTCCGCGCGGACTCGGAAAGGGGGCACCCTTCCGCTGTCTGGCTGTATGACCCGCTATCGGCTGCAGCCAGCCTGTTGGCCTCGCTCATGGCGCTGGGCACGATGCGGTTCGCCAGCACATACCTGCACCGCGAACCGGGGTTCACCCGCTTCTTCATGGTGGGGAACCTGTTCACAGGCTCCATGCTTGGCCTGATGCTCTCGGGTAACCTGGCATTCTCGGCCTGGTGGTGGGAAATCATCGGATTTACCTCCGTGCTGCTGGTCGGCTTTTACCACGCCCGTCCCGGACCTCAGGCCGCCGCCCGGACCGTATTCTGTTATTACCGTGTCGCCGACTCGGGGCTCCTGCTCGCGGTGGCTTGGCTGATGGTCCACGCCGAAACCGCTGCGTTCGAGGATGCTGCCTCGCTCCCCTGGATGACCCGGCAAGTCCTGGGGCTTCTGCTGCTGGTCGCCGCGGTGGGCAAATCAGCCCAATGGCCCTTGATGGGTTGGCTTCCCCGCGCCATGGAAGGCCCAACCCCATCCAGCGCCCTGTTTTATGGCGGCATGTCTGTCCATGCTGGCGCCTATCTCATCCTGCGAACGAAGGACATCTGGCTTGAAAGTGGGCCAGCCCGGTGGGCCCTGGCCATCTCGGGGGCGGTCACGCTGCTGACCGGCCTGGCCCGCGCCCGGTCCCGCGCAGATGCCAAGGGCGCACTGGCCAATTCCACCTCCGCCAGCCTCGGACTGGTGATCCTGCTTGCGGCTGTCGGCCTAACCCCGCTGGCCGGGTGGATGCTGCTCGGCAACGCCGCCCTGCGCTGGTACCAGATGCTACGGGCCCCGGCCCAATTCCAGGAATATGTCCGGCGTAAACGGGAGCTGGCCCCGGAAAACCCCAGCCCCGCCATGCGCCGGCTGGACCGGTCCCTGGAACAGCTCGCCTCCGCCGGGATTCTTTCCGGTTTCTTGTCCAGGTTTCAGCGCGCCATCGAGGGGGCGGCCCTCTGGTTCGCGGCCGGTGGCAAGATCCTCGCCCTCAGCTCGCTGATGCCCCTGGTCCCTGTATCCGCCTGGTTATGTCACGCCGGCGACATCCAGAACAATGTCACACCTCTGGCGGTTGTCTTGGTCCTCACACCCTGCTGGTTTTACCTCGTTTACTGGCTGGGTGGGGAACAGATTTCCTCCACACTGAAGACCGGCCTTGCCACCTTTTCATCGGCGATCGCCCTGGCCTGCGTCTCACAGGTGGGTCCGGTGGAGGGTTTGCCCGGCCAGATCCTGATGTTCGGCGGCCTGGGAATCGCGCTCTTCGGTGCGATGGGCGCCCTGGGCGGCAGAAAACTGCCCGATTCGTTGGTGGCAACCATCCAGGCCTGGACGGGTGTCGGCCTGGCGGCGGCTGCCCACAGACCTCAAATCGGATGGGAATTAGTGGCAACCATGCTGCCTGTCACCCTGGCGGCCACCCTCCTCATGGGCACAATCAAGGCCCGTGTCGGAAAGGGAGTCTGGCAAGGACTCGCCGGCGCCGGTATCGAGGCTCCACGACTCGAGGCGGGTTGGCTCCTGGTCGGGGCGGCTTTCACCGGGGTGCCACCCTGGATCATTTTCCACGCTTCTGATTGGTCCGTCGAGGTGCTCATGCACCACGGTTTTCTCCTGGCCATCATTCAGACCGTCATTCTGGCCGTGTTGACTATTGGGTGGACCAGGACCCTGCTCGGCACGCTCTGGGGTGAGCCGTCCGGTCCGGTACAGGAAGGCCCCATGCCGGATTTGAACCTCTTCGAATGGGTTTCCATCCTGGCTTTTCTGGTGTTGGGAGCCACCCTGCCTTTCGCCCGATGGTGGCAATCTTGAGACTAGCTTTTTCACATTTCCAAAAACACAGGATCACAAATGACAATCGTGAAAGAAATTATTGGAAATCCTGAAGAAGCCGTTAACTGCAGTTTACCTTGCCATGTTGTAATCCGGCCCCCGTTGCCCTGCCCGAAAAGGGATGGAACCATCCAACAACAGGCAGTAACTCCCCAGGCTCCTTGCAGGGTCCGGAAACCAGGAATCACCCGTTCCAACTTGGACCACTTGAAGAGGATCGACTCTATGCGTTTGACCGCCTTTTTGGCGACAGCGTTGCTGCTGGCCGTCACGGCTCCGGGCCGGGCCGAGGTTTTTTTCCTCCAGTTCGGCAAAGCCGAGGGGACCAAACGGACGGTGGAGGTGATAGCTGATCCGGCGATCGCCTCGACCGACCCCACGCGTCTTGCCGACATCGGCAATCTGCAGGCCTGGTCCAAAACCGATCCCCGCAAACCGCCTGTCCAGTTGCCGCTCCGTTTCCAGGGCAACCGACTGGTGGGCGAGGTGGCACTGGGTTCCGAAGCTCCCAACCTGCCGGTGTCGGTGGCCGTGGTCCACAGGCACAGGGACGGCGATGGCAAACTTCACAGCCTGTTTGTCAAATCCGTGCGCGGCAATCCCGATGCTCTGAACCAGTTCACCCCCATCCCGGAACTGGGGATGGAAATCATGCCCCTATTCGAGGAAGACGGGTCCATCACCCTTCAGGTTCTGCGGGGTGGGAAACCACTTCCGGAATCCGTGGTTTCCATCCGGGACCCGGAAAGCAAGAGCCAGGGGACGCCTCCCCTGTTCACGCTGAAGACCGATGCGGAGGGAAGGACAAAATGGACACCAACCCATGACGGAACCTTCCAGGTATTCACGCGCCTGGAGGGAGAATCCTCCGAGGAAGCCATCCTGACCCTGGTCTACCCCCTGGAGGATTCAGGCACCCGCGTCCTCCTGCACAAGATGGCCGTTGCCGCCAAACAGAACCTGTTGGGTCCTCTGGTTCTTTTCTTCTTCATGGGAATGATCTCAAAAATCATCAAAAGCGATATCCGGTTTCCAGCCGAGGGCTACCAGCTCATCGTCATTTTCCTGCTCCTCGCCATCGGCTACGAGGGGGGCCATGACCTGCGCGGCGAATCCAACCTGCTGCACTGCCTGGTGCCGTTCGGGACGGGTTTCCTTGTCAACACGCTGGTCTCCATCGGGGCGGTTTTTTTGCTGCTCAAGGTGCTCAGGCTGGATGTGCCGAACTCCTGCGCCCTGGGGGCCCTCTACGGCTCCGACAGCGCGGGCCTGTTCGCCGTTTCAATGGCCCTTGTGAACAGCTTCCAGTTGCCCAAGGACGGATTC
This sequence comes from Gemmataceae bacterium, assembly GCA_017853285.1. Taxonomy (GTDB): domain Bacteria; phylum Planctomycetota; class Planctomycetia; order Gemmatales; family Gemmataceae; genus UBA6894. Next base: position 5,124 of record JAFMJU010000082.1, on the reverse strand, counting down.
ATGGCCGCCATGCTGGCGGTCATGGAGATTCCAGGTATCTTGGTGGGCATCATTCTGTTCCAGATGCTCGGGAGGAAGGCCGCGGCAAAACAATCCACCGAGCCCCATCCCGAACCCGAACACCATGCGGGCGGCGTCACTGTCGTTCGCCGGGCCCTGACCGCCGTCCCAAAGGGGGGAGCCCACGCCATTGCCGAAAAGGCCCACAAGGAATCCGGGCATGGCATACTCCATATCCTTCTGCACGAACTCAAGTCGCCTGGCATCTACCTTCTTTTGGGCTCGATTTTGGTCGGCTACCTGACTGTCCCCAGCGAGTACGAGCGCACCCGACCCTTCTTCGACCTGCCCTTCCGCGGCATCATGTGTATCTTCCTCTTTGAAAATGGCATGAAGGCGGGGGAGCAACTCACTTCCCTGGGCAAGGGGGTCTGGAAGCTGGCGCTTTTTGGAACACTTTTCCCGTTGTTGATGGGCCTGCTGGCAATCCCCCTGGCCAAGGCTATCGGGCTTGAAATGGGCAGTGCCATCCTGTTTGCGGCGCTGGTTTCAGCCCCCAGCAACATCGCGGCACCGGCGGCCATGCGTATGGCCATCCCGGAAGCGAACCCCTCCATTTATTTCACCACCGGTTTGGGCATCAGTTTCCCTTTCCTGGTGGTACTCGGGGTTCCTTTCTTTTACCTGGCAGCCCAGTGGGTCTACTGAGCCCAAATCGGTTGCGAAAATTCTCCAATGCCCCCTGCCGGACACGATTCGGCAGGGGATTATCGTTTCCCTTTGAAGGCCGGCCCGAACCACCCTCCCGGGATTTCCAGCATGGCTGGAACATGAATCTTCTGCCGGTTGCGATGCCCAGCAAAAAACATGAATTTGTCGCAAGCTTTTTTGCCAAAAAACCAAAAAGGTGGAAATAAATCCATTTCTTTCCGTGATGTAATCTCCCTCCGGTTGCCCTGATCCTGACAGAAAGGAAATATGGTTTTGTGATCACCCGCCTTGGAACCCGGTTCCATGAACGCCTCCTTACCCCACAAGTCCCAATTCCGGTCGGAAACTCCGGATACGACCACTCTCAAGGAGTTGCTGGACCACCTCGCCCACTACCTTCCGGACCAGGGCCCGATTGAGGTCTTCATTCACCACAACACCCTGCACGCCTTCGAGGACCTTCCCTTCCACCAGGCCGTCGCCAAGGCCGGCACCCTCCACTCGGCCCAGGGCTACCTCGATGAGCTGGAATACCACCGCCTGTTTGGCGCCGGAAAAATCAACCGTCGCGACCTTCTGGAGGCACGCGATCGGCTGGGCTGGCATCCGGAAGATTGCCGGCTGGTCGGCTCCCTGACCACCGCCGCCCTGGAGCAGGCATTCCTGGACCACCCCGCCCCGCGCATCTCCCCCCGCAGCCGGGCATGGTGGCTGGAAAACCGCCTCCCCGGGGGCCGGGCCGCCTTCGATCTGTGGGAGGAAGCCCGCAAACTTCCATGGCCAGCGAATCAACACCACCCGACCTCGGAATTCCTCACCCTGGCCGAAATGGTGGAGGTGGCAAGATCGCAACCCTTGGCGGCCGCCACCCGTGCCTGCCTGGTGCCCTCCTGCTCTGTCTACCTCGACCGGGGCATGAGCGAGAGCCCCTCGCCAAGCCAGGACCGGTTTTGGTCAATGCTACTGGCCCGCTTCGCGCAGGGTGGCATCTTCGACACTTTTGGTGATTCCCTCGCCACCGACGCACGCAGGCGTCTGGATGAGGATCAGGACCCGGCCGAAGCCATCCTGGAATTGATCGGTGCTCCCGATGCCCACAGCCTCGAGACCGCGTTGCTGTCCACACTCTTCCGCCATCCGGGATGGGCGGGAATGTTCCACCGCCTCGAGAGGCATCCGGAGGACCGCCCCCATCGCGACATGCCCGTCCGACTCATCGACTTCATCGCCGGATTGCTTCTCGTCGAGTACCACCTCGCTCGCGATTGGGTGCTCACGGAAAAACTGGTTCCGCCCAACGCCGCGAACACCCCCGCCGAGTTGCGGGCCCTACTCGATCCCATCGTGCGCTCCGCCAATCAAGCCGAACCCCGTGAACAGCATGCCTGGGAGCTGGCCTGTGCGCTCTCCCATGTGAAACCGGCACCCTTCGATGCAGCCGCCCTTCGCTCCGCGTCCGACAACGCCCGGGCCAGGCTGGTCCGCGCCGCCCTCGACTTCAGCCCAGATCGCCGGAGGGCCCTCTGGCAGGAAGCCCTCGAGGCCCATCTGCGCTCCCAGGTCCTTTCGGCCATATCCTTGCGGACGCCGCGCGGGCCGGAGTCTGATACAGGCGGTTGCCCTGCCACCCGCCCCACCCTGGATGTGATGACCTGCATCGACGAGCGTGAGGAATCATTCCGCCGCGCCATGGAGGAGCTTTTCCCAGCCGTCCGCACCTGGGGAGCGCCCGGGTTTTTCGGGTTGCCGGTCGCCTGGCTCGACGAGAGGACTCCCGGAGGCAGGACGCTGGCCCCGCTCGGTGTGCGCGCCGCCCACATGGTCCGCGAACGCCCGACCTGCCAACGCACAGCCCTCATCCAAAAACGGAACGCCTCCGTGGCGCGCGTGGCCCGTCTGGCGGAATCCTCCCTTCGCCATCGTTTTCTCGGGGCGCTTGCCGGCGCCCTGGGCGCCTTGGCGGCTTTCCCGATGATGGTCGCTGGCCTGTTCGTCCCGCGTTGGCGGCATCAATTCAATGACTTCATCGAACGGGTGGGCAACCACGGCAATTCCAGCAGCCTCGATCTTTCCGAAAACGAGGATCTCGAGGGTGTGCGGGCCTTTTCCCTCACCGAGCAAGCCAACCGGGTGCAGAATTTGCTGCGCACCATTGGCATGACAGGCAACATGGCCTCCCTCGTGGTGGTCCTGGGGCACGGTTCCAGCAGCGCCAACAATCCCCACAAGTCCGCTTACGATTGCGGTGCCTGTGGCGGGCACGAGGGATACAACAACGCCCGCCTCCTGGCCATGCTGGCCAACCGGCCCGAGGTCCGTGCTGAATTGGCCAAGCGCGGACTCGTCATACCCGACGACACCTGGTTCCTGGGAGGCGGCCACGACACCTGCTCCGATCGCATCACCCTCATCGACACCGACCTGGTCCCGCCATCCCATTCCACCCTGTTGGTCCAGGCAAAAAACATGCTGGATCAGGCGGCCCGCGCCAACGCGGCCGAGCGCTGCAGGCGATTCGTAACCATCCGCCCCGGATCAAGGCCCGAGGACGCCATCGCCCATGTGATGGAACGGTCGGTCGATCCGGCACAACCCAGGCCGGAGCTGGGCCATGCCACCAATGCCATGGCCTTCATCGGCAGAAGGTCACGCACCCGCGGCCTGTTCCTCGACAGGCGATGCTTCCTGGTCTCCTACGACCCCTGGCAGGATCCCTCGGGAGCGACGGTGACCGCCATCCTCGCCGCCATCACCCCGGTCTGCGTGGGCATCAATCTCGAGTACTATTTTTCACGGGTCGATCCGGTCCGCTACGGTTCGGGCACCAAGCTGCCCCACAATCCCGTCAGCCTCGTGGGGGTGATGGAGGGCGCCTGCGGCGACCTGCGCACCGGCCTGCCACGGCAGATGATCGAGATCCATACACCCGTGCGACTGCTGATGATGGTCGAGGCTCCGGTCGAGCGCGTCGTCGCCGCGGCGCGTGGAAATCCCGATGTGGCCCGCAAAGTGGAGCACCAGTGGTTCACGCTGGTGGCGATCGATCCGGCCTCCGACCGCCAGTGGCGCATCGAGCCCGACTGGACCGCCACCGAGATCCGGCACACTCCGGAAGAACTGGCGGCGATCGCCATCGCCCCAGATTCACGGGCTTGCCACAGCGCCGGCAGGGAAGATCTGCCGATCGCCTGGATCGGCTCCCCCAATCCCGCCATCGGGGCATGACCATGGGCGAATCAGCCATCGGGGAATTTCAGCTTTCCCTCGGCCTGGGCTTGGCGGTTTTTGGTCCCATCGCGTGCGGCTTGAGCCTGGCTTTGCTGCTGGCGTTCCGCAGGCCCACCGAACGGTGGGAGAAACCTGTCGCCTCGGTCGCGCAGGCGAGCCTTTTCACCTCGCTGCTGGTTTTGATTTTCCTCACGGGCCACCGGATCTGGTCGGGACAAACTCCGGTGGACCTGCCGATCAATCCGGCCCTGACCGGATCGGACCATGCGCATGGCAGCGGGTTGTGGCGACTGGATGGCTCGGCCCTGCTGATCGGGCTTTTGTCCTCCAGCATGGCCCTCGGCTCCATGCGCTTCGCGCGCACCTACCTCCACCGTGAACCCTCTTTCAGCCGGTTTTTCATGGTTGGCAGCCTCTTCGCCGGCTCCATGCTGGGGCTCATTTTTTCAGGGACCTTGGCTCTCACGGCGTTCTGGTGGGAGATCATCGGCTTTTGCTCGGTGCTGCTCATCGGCTTTTACCATTCCCGCCCCGGGCCACAGGCCGGCGCCCGCACCGTATTCGCCTTCTACCGGGTGGCAGATACCGGACTGCTGCTCGCCGTCACCTGGATGCTCTTCCGGGCGCACGACACTTCGCTGGCCACCCTGGATCACCTCGAGCTGCCGGACGCCACCATCGTCGGCTGCTTCATTCTGCTGGCGGCGGCCGGCAAATCGGCCCAATGGCCTTTGATGCGCTGGTTGCCCAGGGCCATGGAAGGGCCCACCCCCTCCAGCGCCTTGTTCTACGGTGGCATGTCGGTCCACGCCGGGGCCTACCTGCTCTTGCGCACCAGTGATGGCTGGCTCGATTCCACGCCGGTCCAGGTCGCCATCGGGGCCGTTGGTGGCATCACGCTGCTTTCCGGTTTGGCCAGGGCCCGCCTTCGTGCGGACGCCAAGGGTTCGCTTGCCAATTCCACCTCGGCAAGCCTGGGCCTGGTGTTGGTGATCGCCTCGCTGGGCTGGATCGGCTTGGCCACCTGGATGCTGGCCGGCAACGCCGCCATGCGCTGGTACCAGATGCTGCGGGTCCCGGCCCTGGCCCAGGAAATGGCCCGGCGACGACGGCAAAGCCAGGGATCCTCCACCACACCCCTGAAACGGGGCCAGGATTTGGTTTTCCGCCTGGGTTCCATTTTCC
>JAFMJU010000081.1 GCA_017853285.1 Gemmataceae bacterium | reverse complement strand
TGAACTGTATGCGTCCAAACCGGCCGGGAAGTTCGTCCGCAACATGAATAGCCAAAAGTTCTCACGAATGTGGGGTTAATCTCTTTTTCGCCACAGGTTATGAAAAAACCCGCAAGTCCTTGCGGAACTGCGGGTTGCGCTAATTCTCTTTCCAGGGGAGGGTTCAGGCCACCCAAATGCCGTTGGCGGAAAATTCGGCACCGGTGCTGAAAACGAGATCGGCGGTGTATTTTTCGTTCTCAATCCCCTTGAACACCGCGATGGTGCCCGGGGCCCCTGGGCCCGATGCCGCGAGAATTTCACCGGGCAGCCCGGACCCCACCGGCTGACTGGAACCCACATCCACCCCGCCGCGGAATGAGGGGTCGAAGGCGTAGAAGCTCCGCGGGTTGGTGCCGTTGGCGTCGAACATCACCACATTGGGGGCACCCCCCATCCCGGCACCCGTGACAATGTCGGCAATCCCGTCCCCGGTCACATCCGAGGCCGAGACAAAAATGCCCGAAATGAATCCCGGCGCGTAGGCGAAAAATCCTCGGATGTACTTGTAGTCGTTGGCCCCGTCAAACAGGCTGACGGTGGGGGTGGCCCCGTAACCCGACCCCGTGATCACATCCAGCTGCTCGTCACCGCTCACATCGGCCAGGGCCACGCGTACCCCGCCCAGGAAGCCTGGATCGTAGGCGTAAAAGTTCTTCGTGTACTTCCGGGTCTTGCCGTCGTACACCGCCACGCTGGGGGCGCCACCTCTGCCCGCCCCCACAACCACATCCAGCACCCCGTCGTTGTTGATATCGCCCACCGCGCTGAACACCGCGCCGTTGAATCCCGGGAACGGAACCAGCGTGTCCACCACCTTCCCCTCGAACATGTCCACCAGCGCGATGGTGGAACCACCCCCGGGCCCGGCCCCGGCCGCCACCACCGTGTGGCCCGTCGAGGGGTCGATGGCGTAGGAAAGGTTCACCCCGCCGATGAAACCGGGAAACACCTCCACCGCCTTCACCTGGATCCCCTTGGCGTCGAAGACCCCGATCTTTGTCTGCACCCCGGGACCTGAGCCCACATAGGTGTAGGGGTTCACATCCAGCGTGGTGGTGGGCCCCATATACACATTGAGCGGGTATTTGTTGGAGGCGTTGTTGTCAGAGACATTCGTGTTGGTCAGGTTCACCGCCGCTTGAGCATAGTCCACATACAGGCCGCCGCCCTTGTCCGCGAGGTCGTCGTTGGAGATCAATGACGAGTTCGTGAGGGTCACCTGCAACGGTTTCGCCAGCGTCACATTCCCCCCGTTCACCACCACCAGCCCGGCACCCTTGCTGGTGCCGCCCGACACGGTCGAGCTGTTGATGTTGTTCCGGATGGAGCTGTCCGTGATGGTCAGGACCGGTGTGGGATAGCTGCCCTGCGGCTGCAGGTAGCTGGAGAAAAGAACCCCCGCGGCGGAGGCGGATGATGTACCGCCCAGGGTGGTGATCGATTTGTTGTTGGTGATGTTGCAACCGTTCATCACCAGCGACCCGGCACCGTTGTTGATGGCGCCCGCCGTGACAACCGAACCCTGGCTTGTGTTCTTGTCCATCGTCACGTTCTGCAGGACCAAGCCGCCGTGGTAACCGCCCGCGGCGTTCTGGATCACCTGCAGGATGCCCTCGCTGGATCCGCTCTTGGCGGCATCACGCTGGCTGGCCACCAGACCGCCCAGGCCGCCCTTGGCCGTGTTGGTAGAAATCACGGTGTTGGTGATTTTGATGTCCCCATCGCCCTGGCTGGGCTGCCAGCCGTTGGCCAGCAGTCCCCCGACCAGCACGCCGCCACGCACATTGCCGCCGGTGCCGGCGCCGCCGGTTGCTGTGGTGCCGCTTCCCGCGTTGCCGCCGTTGCCACCGGCCCCTTCATTGCCCACCATGCTGCCGCCGGTGATGGCAACCGACCCGTTGCAATAGATGGCGCCACCCAGAACCGATCCGCCCGGACCACCGGTGCCGCCTTGGGTACCCTGGTCACCGCCATTGCCGCCGGTGCCACCCAGTGCGTAGTTGCCGTTGAAAACCGAATCCACCGTGGTCAAATTCGCCTCGAAGGGTGCCAGAATGATGGCGCCACCTTGGGCTTCGCCGCCAGCTCCCCCGTTGCCACCCAACAGGGGACTGTCTCCCCCCTTGCCTCCGGTGCCGCCTAGGGCCCCGTTGGTCTGGATAGCCATCTGACCAAGGGTCAGGTTGGACAGCGCCGAGTCCCCCCCAAACAAGGCACCGCCCCGGGCAGCCCCGCCGATGCCACCGATGCCGCCAGCGGTTCCACCCTGCCCGCCCTGGCCACCGTTGCCCCCTGTCGCCGTGTTCCCCTTGATGGAGGAATTGCCCGCGTTGAACAGCATGCGCGCCTGACCAAGGTAGATGCCGCCCCCCTGGGCGTCACCGCCGGCACTGCCGGCCATACCGGTGCCCTTGCTATTGGCGGCCAGACCACCCGACCCGGCCTGCGCCTTGTTGCTGCCAACCGTGAGGGTGTAACTGACCTTGGTCCCGGTAATCGTGCCGTTTTGAAGGTCACCCGAACCCAGGTACAGGCCGCCGCCACGGCTGGCCCCGCCCTGCCCTCCGGCGCCCACCGTGTCGTTGGCGCCGCCGATACCGTTGCTGCCGTTCCCGGCCATGGCCGTGTTTTTCTCGATGAACAAGTTGCCGGCAACCGTGATATTCCCCTGGTCCACATACAGCCCACCGCCCAGCGCCGAACCGCCAGCGGCCCCGTGGATGGTTCCTGTCGCCACCGGGTCACCGCCGTCACCAGCCCGCGCGGTGTTGCCCGTGATGTAGCTGTCCCCCTCCACCATGATTTGGCCTTCGCCCAGCGAGATCCCACCACCGGAAGCCTGGCCGCCAAAGTTGCCGTTCGCCCCTTTGTCTACCGTGACCGTATTGTTTTCCACGCGTGAGTTGGTCAGCCGAACCCCCAGCCAGCCCTCCTTGCTGTTGCCCACATCGAGGTGGATCCCACCACCTTGGCCGCTCAGGCCAGAGGCGGCGCGGGCCTGGTTCCCGCTCACCTGGCTCCCCTGCAGGATCACCGCGGTGCCATATTCCGTCTTGGGTCCCCGCCCCAGAATGCCGCCACCCAGGGCATCGGTGGTGTTGGGTTGGGCGCCTTGCGTGCCATCGTCCACCGCTTGGCCACCGGTGATGATGATGTTGTTGAACTGCACCTTCACATCGGGCGCCAACTGGAAGACCCGGTCCACCTGGGTCTGCTGGATGGTCACCGGACTGGAGGGGTTGAGCTGCTGAATGATGTAGGTATGCCCGGCCCGGGTCAGGTCCAGGTCGCCGTACCGGTTTTTGTTGTCCTGCCCGCCAACCCCGTTGGCGATGGTCAGCCGGCAGGAGGTGACATTGATGTTGATGGTGGAAGTGGCGTCTTCATCCAGGTTCGCCAGATAGATCGCCTGGCGCAGGCTCAGGTTGCTCGTGCCCCCCGGCACCGCGTTGTCATCATCAGAACGCGAAACCTCAAAGGTCGCGGGAACCAAGCGGGCTTCCAAGGCTTCCAGAACCAGGCGGGCGCGACGAAGCTTGTTGAAAGAGGCCATTGGCGAAATCCCTTGCGATGATCGATTTCCCTATCGATGGACCAAATGCTATCCAATGGAAATCAGAGGATTCGTCAAGGTCTAGGATGTTTGGGAAATCTGGCGATAAAGGGGCGATGGGGACCTACCAGACAAGTTTGCGGATAAAGAACCCAGGGCAGTTTGGCTTGATTACGACAACGCTTCTTTCAGCACATGCCCATGCACATCGGTCAGCCGTCGCTCCACGCCGTTGTGGTACCAGGTGAGTCGCTCGTGATCGAGCCCCAGCAGGTGCAGCAGTGTGGCGTGCAGGTCGGGCACGCTGGCGACCTTTTCCACCGCCTGATGGCCGAACTCATCGGTGGCGCCGTAGCTGCTGCCCGCGCGGATGCCGGCCCCAGCCAACAGCACGGTGAAGCCCTTCGGGTTGTGGTCACGCCCGCTGGCGCCGGCCTGGAAGGTGGGCATGCGGCCAAACTCGGTGACCAGCGCCACCACCGTGTCTTCCAGTAACCCGCGGTTTTTCAGGTCGCGGATCAGCATGGCGGCGGGCCGGTCAAGGATGGCCGCATGCGTGGGGTACTGCTGGGCGATCACCTTGTGCCCGTCCCAGTTGCCCACTCCTTCCCCCATCGCGTACGACCCGTTGAACAACTGAACAAACCGCACACCCTTTTCCAGCAGCCGCCGCGCCAGGATGCAGTTCTTCGCGAATCCCGCACGGTTCGGATCGGCCTGGTTGGCGCCATAGGCCTCCAGCAGCCAAGCCGGCTCATCAGCTAGATCCGCCACCTGCGCGGCGCGTGATTGCAATCGTGCCGCCATCTCATAGCTGGCCAGCCGCGCGGCCAAATCAGTGTCCTCACCCCGCCGCTCCAAATGCCTGCGCATCAGCAAGGTGGCATAGTCGCGGCTGGCCGTGTCGGTCGCCTCGCTCAGGCCGTTCGGCCTTGCCAGGTTGGGGATCGGCCGGTTGGCTCCGAATGGAACCCCCTGGAACACTGCAGGCAAAAAGGCGCTGTTCCAGTGGTTGGGCCCTACCTGCGGCAGCCCGCGCGGATCAGGGATGGCGACAAAGGCCGGCAGGTCGCGGTTCTCCGTGCCCAGCGCGTAGCTCACCCAGGTGCCCATGCCCGGAAAGCCGTCCAGCGTGAAGCCGGTGCTCATCTGGTTCTCGCCCGGCCCGTGCGTGTTGCTCCTGGCCGTCATCGAGTGGACGAAGCAGAAATCGTCCGCCAGCGTGGCCAGATTGGGAAGCAAATCGCTGACCATCTTGCCGCACTGGCCCCGCGGCTTGAATTTCCACAGCGGTTGGTGCAAATTCCCCTGCGCCCCCTGGAAGGTGACCAGCTTGTCGCCTCCCGGCAGCGGCTGGCCATGCCGTTTCACCAGTTCGGGCTTGTGGTCGAAGGTGTCCAGGTGGCTCAGCGCCCCCGAGCAGTAGATCACCAGCGCCTTGTTCGCCCGGGCCCTGAAATGCGGCAGCCGCGGCGCCAGCGGGTCGCGCGGGTCAATCACTGGGCGGATGGGGGTGGGTGCCGCTTTGGCCTCCTGCGCCAACAGGGAGGCCAAGGCAATGCCACCCAGCCCCCAGGCCGGGTCGGCCAAAAAGTCGCGTCGATTGAGCAACGGGTGGTTCATCACGCTCACTCCACCCAGATCCATTCGCTGGTGTTGAACAATGCCCGGCAAAACGAGTCCAGCCCCGCCGATCCAACCAGCTCCACCCCCGCGGCCCGCTCGGTCGCATCCGGGGCGCGGGAATAAAACAGGGCAAAAGCCCTGTCAACTTGCGCTGCGGAACCGGCAGGCGCCTCGCGCCGCAACCGGTCCGCCAGAATGTTCGACTGATCCAGCAAGAACCGGCTGTTGAGCAGGTTCAGCGCCTGCAGCGGCGTGATCGAACGCCCGCGCCGCGCTGTCACCTGCCCGGCATCGGGGCAATCAAACGCGCCAAACACGCCATCCAGTTGCATGCGCGGCTTGCTCTGGTAGATCATGCGCCGCCATTCGGCCGGGCCGAACGATTCCTTGGCCTTGTACACCTTCACATAGTTGGTGTTCGGCTCGAACAGGTCGAAGCCGGGCCCGCCCATCGTCAGATCCAGATTGCCCGAGATGGCCAATATGCTGTCTCGCAGCGGCTCCGCCTCCAGCCGCCTCGGCGAAAACCGCCACAGCCAGCGGTTGCCCGCATCCTTGGCCAACCCGTCAGACCGGGACAGGCTGGCCTGCCGATAGGTTTCCGAAAGCACCATCTCACGGTGCAGCTTTTTCAGGCTCCAGCCCTGGCGCGCCAGTTCCACCGCCAGCCAGTCAAGTAGTTCCGGGTGGCTGGGTCGGCCTCCGTTGGCGCCAAAGTCGCTGGGCGTGTTGACCAGCCCCTCGCCGAAGTGATGCTGCCACAGGCGATTGACAATCACCCGCCGTGTCAGCGGATGCGCCGGGTCTGTGATCCACTCGGCCAGCTTCATCCGCCGTTGGGCCTCCGGCAGGTTCGGATCCAGCTTCAGGGAAGGACCAATGGCCGCGATACCCCCCGGCGCCACCTCCTCCCGCGGCTGCAGGGGGTCCCCCCGATGGAACCGTTTCGTCGGCCCCGGCTGGGAAAGCCTGCCAATGTATGCTGTTTTGCCCTGCCCCAAACCGGCCACTTCCGCCCGCAATCCCGCCAGCTCTTTCTCCCGCGCCTCGATGCGTGTCGCTTCGGTGGGTTTGAGGCCGGGCCTCAAGAGCCACGGTGTGCCACCCGCCACGGCCGAAACCGGTACCCGATCCTGCGACCCGGCAGCAAACTGCCAGGTGGTTCCATCCACCGATGTTTCCAGCGTGTAGTCCGACGCGACACGGTCCGCGAAGTTGGGTGGTGTCTCACCCCGGTCGCGGCTCCAGACGATGCGGTCGATGGTGACCGCAGCCTTCAACTCCAGCGTCACCATGCCCCTGCCCGGCGTGTTGGAGATCCAGCTCTTGGCGTTGCCATAGATGCCATCATGGATGTGCGCCAACTTGTGGAAGGCGTTGCCCTGATAATCACCCGAGGAGGTAGCCTTTGCGCCCGATGCCAGATTGGTGTCACCCTCCGGCCCGAAGATCTCCAGCTCGTCGATGCAGGGTTCCGATCCTCCGTTGGTGGCGCGGATGGTCATCCGCGCGAACCGGGCCTGCCGCGGGGCAAACCGCTCGATGTTGGCCAAACGGCTGACCGGTGCCCGACCATGGGGCTGGCTGGCCGAAACCAGGTCGCCTGTGATCTCCTCAAACAACAGGTCGCTGGCCGTGACCACGCCACCCGCCTGCCCGCGGCTCCAACCAATCAGGTTCCCGGGCTGTAAATCGATCTCACCCGCCAACCGCCAGCCGCTCCACAATTTCTTGCCATTCCCCGCGGGCGATCCATCCGCGAATTGCCTCTGGTCCACCACCAGCAACTCGCGCCGGTCATCGCCCGTGCCAAGGTTGCCATCGCCGTCCACCACCAACCGCGCATCAGGGGCATGCGTCTGCCAACCGGTCCCCCAGCTGGCCCACACCCGCCACTTCCCGCCCAGTCCGGGCTTGTGCGACCAAACCAGGCTATCGCCAGGTTTTTCCCACCAGAAATACCCGCCCGCCACAGTGGGCCACCGGTTCCACGAGCCAGCGTCACCCTGATGTCCGCGAGCGGTGCCCGTCTCAAATTCCGTCCGCCCCGTCGGCTGCTGCATCGCCTGGCCCGGCCCGGAAAGCACCACCCGCCCCCTGCGGGCCTCCGGGGTGTCGGCGGCAAGCTCTTTTTCCAAACGCCTGATCGACTGGGTCTTGGCCGCCAGCAAGGCGTTCTTCTCCTTGCTCAAAGGCAAAGGCCGGTTGCCATGCTCCACCCCCGTCAGGCAGGCGACCATCGCGTGGTAATCCGTCTGCGTGATCGGGTCGAACTTGTGGGCGTGGCACCGGGCACAGGCCACCGTCAGCCCCAGGAATGCCGACCCAACCGTGCCCGTCATGTCCGCCAACTCGTCAGCCCGCTGCTGGGAAGTCAGGCCGATGTCCGGGCTCTTCACCTCGTCCCACGGCCCCCCCACCAAAAAGCCCGTGGCCACCGGGTCACCCAACTGGTCCCCCGCCAATTGCAATTTCAGAAATCGGTCATACGGCATGTCCGCATTCAGCGCGCCGATCACCCAGTCGCGGTAGGGCCAGGCGTTGGGCCGCGCGGTGTTGGTCTCAAAGCCGTTGCTCTCGGCGAACCGCACCACATCCAGCCAGTGCCGCGCCCAGCGCTCGCCATGGCGGGGCGAGGCCAGCAACCGGTCCACCAGCTTTTCGTAGGCGTTCGGGGCCGTGTCCCCTTCAAAGGTGGCCACCTCGTCGGGGGTGGGCGGCAGCCCGATGAGATCCAGCGACAACCGCCGGATCAGCGTGCGCCTGTCCGCGCGCGGCGAAGGCGCTAGCCCCTGCTTGCGCAATCCTTCCAGCACGAAGCGATCGATCGGTGAGCGTGACCAGACCGGGTCATCGACGGTGGGCACCTGGGGTTCACGGATGGGCTGATAGGCCCAGTGGTCGCTGGTGACTGCTTCGGTTTTGCCTAGCCACGGCTTGGTGTCGAGCCAGCGACTGATTTGCAGGATCTCCTCCGCCTTCAGCGACTCCCCGCTGGGCGGCATACGGTCGCCGTCGGTGCCCTTCACACGGGCCAAAATCGAGCTTTCAGCCGGCTTGTCGGCATTCCAGATCGTCCCCGAATCCCCCCCCTTGGCGGCGAAGGCCAGAGTATCGAGGCGCAGACCCCCCTTTTGTTTGGATGGCCCATGGCACGAGACACAACGCTGGGCCAGCACCGGAGGCAAATCGGCAGCCTGCCCCAACCCGGCCAGGCAAAACAGGCAGGCGAATGTTGCGACAATCATGGCCAATCGCATGGGGCTAGTTCCCAGTTCACAGGCGGGAACTTCATTGGAAACGATGGGATCCACCGGGGCAAGGACAGCTTCCCAGCCCCAACTCCCAATTCCCGTCCTTGGCGTCATCTCGGTGAATTCGCCCCAGCCTATTTGGCTGCTTGCCTCGTCCAGATTGACCGAAGCGGCCACGCCACGCAGGAAACCACCCGCGCCGTGCCCCCGCTGGCGAACAGCTCCACCCCGTCACTGTCCGGTTTGGGGTAGACCAGGTTGGTTAGCACGGTTTCACCCTGGTTGCCGAACACCTCCACCGATGAGCAGTCCACCAACACCCGCAGCTTGATGGTGCCGGTGGCGGTCCCAGACAGCGGGGCTGAATATGCCCCCGAAAAACGATGGTCGAACCGCACATTGCCCGAGCGGGTGCGATCCACCCTCACGGCCTTTTCAGCTGGCCGGTAGATGATGGAAGTCTCCTCGTCTTTTCCCTTCAGTACCCGCACACCCACCTCGGTCGCGGTGCCCGGGTCCAGTTCCAGCTCCAGTTCCATCTGCTGCCCGCGCACCGGCAATGGCACCGCCTGGTTGGCCAGCGATTTGTCGGTCTGTCGAATCGGCTCGCCCCGCAACTGTTGCAATTCCTTCACCGGCGCTTGCACCATCCGCAGCTTGCCGTTGATCCTTGCCAGTTCCAGGCTCCGCGGCACCGACATGGCGCTGCGCCACGGACTGGTCGGGTTCAGGCAGGTCTCCCAGTTGTTCATCCAGCCGATCCAGATCCGCCGGCCATCCGCCTTGGGGATGTCTGACCAGGAGACCGGCGCGTAGAAATCCCGCCCATAGTCAACCCACTGCGAATCTTTCGAATCCGCCACGAAGGTGGTGCCATCAAACTGGCCGGTGAAATACTCGCCGCCAGAGCCTCCCGCGATCGAGCCGTTGCCCATGTCGGCCTCCAGCACCCAGCGCGTGGCCCCCTTCTCCCCGCGGATCGGCAACTCGAACAGATCCGGGCATTCCCAGTTGGCCTTGTTGGGCACACCGGCGGGCCCGAACTCACTCAACAGCTTCCATTCCTTCAGGTTGGGCGACCCGTAAAAGCGGATTCGCTTCTGCTCCGCCATCGACACCACCATCACCCACTTGCCGGTCGCTTCATGCCAGAAGACTTTCGGGTCGCGGAAATCCTTCTCGCCGATGTCCAGCACCGGGTTGCCGGCATACTTGGTCCAGGTGCGGCCCCGGTCGTTGCTGTAGGCGATCTGCTGGTTCTGCAATGGCTTTTTCGTGTGGTGCCCGGTGTAGATGGCGATGAGCGGCGGCTTGCCATCTTTGCCCAGACCGCTGGTGTTCTTCCAGTCCACCACCGCGCTGCCGGAGAAGATCATCACATCATTCTCTTCGGCCAGAGCCAGCGGCAGGTGCTCCCAGTGCGCCAAATCCTTGCTGACGGCGTGCCCCCAGCTCATGTGGCCCCACGAATTGCCGAACGGGTTGTACTGGTAAAAGAGGTGGTACTCCCCCTCGAAGTACACCATCCCGTTGGGATCGTTCATCCAGTTGATTTCAGGCGTGAAATGAAACTGCGGACGATACCGCTCGCGGTAGTACTTGGCTGAACGGCGGTACTCCTCGGCGGTATAGGGGATTGGCTCGGCGCGAGGCTCATCTCCCTGCGTCAACTGGTCAAACAGGATGTGGCCCCACCCGCCCGTGGCCCGGTCGAACAAACGCACCCGCACCGCCTGACCCTTCAGGTCCCGCACATCCCAGGCCTTCCAGCCCAAGGTTTCCGATTCGTCGCCGGTGGCCAGGCGCACCCGCCTGCCCCCAACCAGCAATTCGGCCCCCACCTCCTCGGACCTGCCGCCGCCAATCAGGAACGACAGCGTGTTGGCCTGCACAATGAATTCAGGCGAGGTGAGCGTTCCGGTGGTTTTGTCACCGCCGTGGTAGCTGTTGGCCAAACCCTTGCCAACAAAACCGCCCACCCCCATCTGGTCGGGCAGCGCCCCGCGGGCTGGCCCTTTGCCGAAGGCTTCGCCTTCCACCTCCCACGATCCATAGGTGGCCGACTCGAAATCAACGAGCACCGTTTCCCTGGCGGGCTGCCTCCACACTGCGGGTATGCACAAGGCGCAGGCGAGCAACCAAGCCATGTCAGGCCTCTCCAAGGATAATTTTGTGAAGATGGAAGATGGCCCAAGGCCAACCCCGAAGTGCGTCAGTCGGCCTGCAACGGCTCCCCGCCGGCGCGGGTCACCAGGGCCCGCAGCACCGCCAGCGTGGTCTTCTCTGTGAAGGCCTGCAGGTGACCATCGGCAAACACCATGTTCGTGCCACCGGTGTGCCAGGCACCCAACCCATCCAGGTTCTGCGGACGGGCCTCCAGGCCCAATGTCACGCTGCTCAGCGTGAAGGCCGCCGGGTGGCCCCGGAACGGCGTGGTCTTGGCGGGCATTTTCCCCGGGTTCTCCATGGGGG